>JACNLR010000215.1 GCA_014381385.1 Planctomycetota bacterium
GCAGCGGATTCCAAATCCGCAGGTTGAGTGTTCGAGTCACTCCCGGCGTGTTTTGGTTAGAAACTAAGTACAAAGAGAACAACATGAGCACAGCAATTTACAAACAAGGCCAAGGCTACTGGGTGAGACTGATGTCAGCAATTGGTTTTGGTCTTCTCATCATGATGGGCGTGATCTGGCTTTGGGACCAACTCAGCGGGTTCCAAATCGGAGACCTTGAGCCCGTATATATTCAGGGCGGTGTTTCGGTGATTGTTATTGCTGTTTGTGGCATCGTTGGTTTCTACCTCATCGGGAGGAAACCGAAACTTGTAGATTTCATGATTGCCACTGAAGGCGAAATGCGAAAAGTGAATTGGTCAACTCGTCGAGAGATTTTTGGTTCGACAGTTTTAGTCATATTGTTGACACTTTTCATCGCAGTCTTTTGTAAAATTGCAGACCTTGTTTTTTCTTCGTTCTTTCAATGGGTCGATGTGTTGCAATCATCATAAAGGGAAGGGATTACAATGAGCGAGATAGAACAAAATACAGAAAGTACTACGCCTGAAGTAACCACAGAGGCAACTCCACAAGTGGCTTCAGAATCAACATCCGAAGTTGTTACTGAGGTAGCAGATGCAGTTTCAACAGCAGGCTCTTCAACACAAGAGGCTGCCGAGGAAGATCCACGAACGCAAGAAGGTATGAATTGGTTCGTTCTTCGAGTCGCTTCAAACAAAGAAGACTTTGTTCGCAATGCACTCGAAAAGAAAGTGCAAATCGAAGGTGTGCAACACCTCGTTGGTCGTATCATGGTGCCAACTGAAAAAACGAAAACGCTTTCAAAAAATAACAAAGTGAAAATTACGGAAACAAAGTTGTATCCAGGCTATATATTCGTAGAGATGAAACTCGTTGATGCACGAATTTCGCAAGACGTGTTTTTCATCATCAAAGAAACAACGGGTGTTGGGGACTTTGTGGGTACCGCCGGCAAGCCAACTCCGATGTCAGACGAAGAAGTCGACAAGATGTTGTACGATTCGCAAGCTCCAGAAGAAGTGACCGAGGTGAAACTTGAGTTTGCCAAGGGTGACCATGTGAATATCAAAGACGGTCCATTCATGGGCTACGAAGGCACAGTTGATGAAATATTTCCAGAGAAGGGCGTAGTTAGCGTGCTCGCAACAGTTTTTGGTCGTCAAACTCAAATTGACATCGAATATTGGATGATCGAAAAAGCAGAGTAACGCTACACCTCAAAAATGCATTTCGCCACAGTGTTAGAGTGCTACGGCGGAATACAGTTTTTACCCGTATGCCTCTGCGGTAAGTTCCTAACTACAAGAAACACGTTGTGCTCAACGAACAAATGTTTTTTGACTTAGTGTTGCGGTTTTTGGTATCGTGCACATATGGAAACAGAGTCAATTTCTTTAGACGGTGTAGCGGATTCGTTTTGCGAGGACTACGCAAAGTTGCGCACTGAAATTGCAAAAGCAGTGGTTGGCCACGACGAAATTGTTGAAGGGATTCTTGTTTGTCTTTTTGCTGGCGGACATGCGCTCCTTGAAGGTGTACCTGGCTTGGGAAAAACATTATTGATTCGGACGCTAAGCGATGCTCTGCAACTCAACTTCGCTCGCATTCAGTTTACCCCTGACCTAATGCCTGCGGACATCACAGGCACCACGGTTGTGGTTGAATCTGGAGGTAGCCGAGAGTTTGAATTTCGCAAGGGACCACTCTTTGCACAAATGGTTCTTGCAGATGAAATCAATCGCGCAACACCAAAAACGCAATCGGCGCTGCTTGAAGCTATGCAAGAAAAAACGGTAACCGTTGGTGGTGAAACACACGAATTAGAAAAGCCATTTTTCGTAATGGCAACGCAAAACCCAATCGAACAAGAGGGCACGTACCCACTTCCAGAAGCACAACTCGACCGGTTCTTCTTCAAACTGCACGTTGGATATTCGGATCGAACTGAGTTGATGGAGATTATTACAAAAACAACAAGCGGACAAACCGCTACGGTGAATCAAATACTCGATGCAGAAAGAATAATCGCATATCAACAGGCTGTTCGCAATGTAACTATTTCCGATTCAGTACAAGATTACGCAGTCAGAATCGTTTTAGCTACACATCCAGAAGAGCAACTTGCAACACCCCAAGTAAAATCTTTCCTTCGTTTTGGCGCTTCGCCACGGGCTGCTCAGACACTTGTCCTCGCTGGTAAGGTGCGGGCACTCCTTGGCGCTCGGAAGGAAGTGAATGCTGATGATATCCGCAGTTCAGCACTTCCAGCGTTACGCCACCGTTGCATTTTGAATTTTGAAGCCGAAGCCGAAGCGGTCACTTGCGACGATATTCTAACAAACTTAATTGAAACTTTACCTTCTACAGCATTGTGAGACAACCATGATATCCATCACCTTAGCCCTTTGCATCTTTAGTGCACAAGCAGAAACAACTTCATCGAAATATAACGCAAAGTTAGACTTTCATTACGTCCACCAGTTTGAGTCTTCCATAGATAACGGTGGAGATGTAGAACTTTCAAGCTACGGAAGCGAGTTGCGAATTGATACAAAAATGACAAATAGTGATGATTTGCAAGTTCGATTTCAATACCAACGAGATGAGTGGGACTTTAGTGGAACAACTGGTCTTGGGCTAGTTGATCCTTGGGATACAATTGATACTATTGACCTTGCGTTCACGTGGACGCACAGTTATAGCAAATCATCAAAGCTGTTCTTGGGAGGCATTTCAAGGTCTAGTTACGAGGAAGACGCATCCTCGAGTACCGTATATGGAGGGAGCATCGGTTTTGTTCATTCGTTCTCCTCTGATTTTACTTTAGGATTAGGCGTTGGCGTTATCGAACAAATTCTAGAAGACGCGCGGCTGTTTCCAGTCTTTGTGCTTGAGTGGAAACTCAGTGAAAATTTACGAATGACAAGCGACTTATCAACTCGTTTTGGCACCCGTACAGGCGTAGAACTTGTGTGGACACCAAATACGGCTTGGTCACTTGGCGCAGGTGTTAGTTACAGTTACAACCGGTTCAGGTTGGATTACGATGGGCTTGCGCCAAACGGAGCAGGCGAAACAACATCGTGGCCGCTTTCATTTCGAGCAACGTACCATGCCTCTCCATCGTTTGATATAACGCTCCTTGGTGGAATTGTTTTCAGCGGCCAACTTGAAGTCACAAATCAGACACGGAACGTAATCGAACGACAAGATTATGAGTCCGCTGGCGCGATTGGTGTGCTTGCGCAAATGCGATTCTAAGGAACCATTAGTTTCTGCTTGTTGTAGGGATACTCTGCACTTGGTCCCATGCAGAAAAGTCTAGGACAATTGGTTTTTGGTGAACATTCCATGGTACGCAAGGAAGGGGTGCGGTTTCCACTTGCAGAGAGTCGCCGTGTGTCCTAACAATCGAAAACGAAAAGTGTTCATTGACGATCCACTCACTGGGGAGTTCAATTCTACTTTTCCAACCCTTTGAATCACTTGACTGCGTTACTTTAAAATCACTTGGTACATGTCCGCCTAGGATTGCTCCGCTTGATGCGATTGATACGAAGGCATTTGTTTCACCGTGGATAATTGTGATAGCCTCGATCCCGATGAGGTGGCTCAGTTCTTTGGCGTCGTTTGGGAACGTATTATTCTCACTATTTCCACTGCATTGAATAAACAACTCCCAATTCCCAAGTAATTTTCTAACTTCAACTGTAGTTGCATTGGCATTATTTATTTGTGCGGGAATACCACTACGCATGCTGTTTAGATTCCAAAGAGGATGCAACTTTGGCAATAGAATACTTGGTGGGAGTACAACCACTTCGGAGGGAACAATCGGAAGTGCGTATCGTTGTGTTCCCATTTGTACGTGGAGCCACTGCAAGGATGACTCGAATGTCTCTGGTCCGAATGCCGAGAGATCTAATGGTGCAACTCGGTCTATTTTTGCTCGCGTTGTTGCTGTTGCTAGAAGTTCTAGCGCAATTGGGAAGTCGTCGTTTTCTCTCCAGACGATAGTTGCCAGCGATGGCTCAAGCGTCGGGTTCGTCATTGCGATTGAAACACGTTTTCCATACACTCCTTCAAGCCATTGCAAAAATGGCTGTTGTTCTTCAGCCCAGCGTAGTGCTCGTGCTGTAATTTGCCTTGAGGTTGCATTCTGGTCTGTGAGTGTCGAAAGCAGTTTGCTAAGTACATCGGGTTGCACTATCCAACATGCAAATGGGTGACCATCATCAAGTGCAATATTTGTCAATAAATCTCTGCACGCTGCAGCAACGCCCCTGCTTGAACGAGCGAGTGCGTCAAAACCAATTCTCCACATTTGGGCACCATGGAGTGCACTAAGCCTCGCGACATTGGAATGCGATGGTGGTGGAGGTGGTTGCAAGCCCTGCCTCGAAGCGATTAACGTCCAGCGCCAATATTCAAGCGCATTCCACTGGGGCAACGCATCACTTTCCACCTGTTGAAGTAATTCCGTTGAAGCAGGAAAAATATTTAGGTTGGGGAGTGCGTTTGGTAAGGCAACCCAAGTTGGATCAACAATTGCACCTCCAAACCGGATTGCTCCATTCATATTTGAGGGGAGTTCCACTAGGAGTACTGGTCCAGTAATAGCGTCCAGGGGGTGGATATGGCTCGTATTGTCGATTGAAGTTATGGGGCGAATGGTTGCGGGGCTACTTGTCCAAGTGGACGTTTTCTTGTTTCTGCCAATCCAGCCAAGATATCCAGTTGCGCTGGTTCCATTTTCGAATGTAACATCTATTGTGGATGGCCAACCATCACCAAGATTTTCACTTACTAACTGCACCATCAATACACCGTTACGAGGAGCGAGCGGAGTCTTTTGTTTAGACTCGATGGTATCTATTGGAATAGTTGCAATACATTGCATTCCAATAATCGCTGAAGTTGAAAGCGCTAGAATCATGACGCCGCAGGCGTGTTGCTACGCGTATTTTGGATAATTGCGATAGTCTCTGCAATAGCGAGTTCTAGGTCATCATTTGTGATGAAATATTGGTAGGCACCACTTGCTTGCGAAAGTTTAATTTCTTGTTTTGCTTCGCGAAATCGCCTTTGAATTGAGTCTTGGTCTTCTCGACCACGTATTTCAAGCCGTTGTAACAACTCATCTTCGCTGGGAGGGAGGATAAAAATTCGTACAGATTCTGGCATGTTGTCACGAATTTGCATCCCACCCTGCACATCGATATCTAAAAGCATAATTTTGCCCGTATGCAGCGCTTCTTGTACAGGCTCTTGAAGTGTTCCGTATTGGTGGCAGCCAAATACTTCGGCATGTTCTAAGAACGCGTTTTGTTTGATTTTTTCAGCAAAGGCGTCCGGAGAGATAAAAAAATAATCTTTGCCATCCTCTTCTTTTTCACTTTTTGGCCTTGTTGTTGCTGAAACACTAAAAACAGCGCCAAAATGTTCACGTACACGGTGCACGATAGTTGTTTTCCCGACCCCAGAGGGACCTGAAATCACCACTAATAATCCTCGTTCTCGCTCAGCCATGCTGCGATTATATCGAATCCCGTCAACGCCAAAAGGGAGTGGGGGGATTCTCCGTTTCAGGTACAATGGTCGGAATGTCATTACCCCGAGTAGCTATTGTAGGCAGACCAAATGTAGGCAAATCGAGTTTGTTAAACCGTCTTGCAAGGCGACGCGTGTCTATCGTTGACCCCACACCGGGCGTGACGAGGGATAGGGTGAGTGCAGTTATTGATATTGACCCTCCATCTCGTACGCCCAAGGGCACGGAAAGCCGTCTTGCTGAAATTCTCGACACGGGTGGCTGGGGCGTCTATGTCGTTGATGGCGAGCATATCGACGACGCAGGAAAAGATCTCAGAGATTTGACTAGTGCAATTGAATTCCAAATCAAAGAAGCCATGCACAAATCGGATTTGATTATTTACGTTGTTGATGCACAGTCAGGTATCACTCACCTTGACGAGACAGTTGCAGAAATGTTACGGAAATCAGGTGCGGGAAATCGCGTTTTGGTTGTTGCCAATAAAGTCGACTCCCGCGCATGGGAAGCACATGGCCATGAGGCTGCAGCGCTTGGGCTAGGTGAAGCAATTTGCGTTTCTTCAACGAGTGGGCATGGCATGCGGTTTTTTACGGACATTCTTTGGGAGCGGCTTGATGGGTTAACTGGCGAACGTGCTGTTGACCCAGACATGAAACTTGCAATAATTGGCAAACGCAATGCAGGCAAATCTTGCTTGACAAACGCGCTTGCAGGCGAAAACCGAGTGATTGTTTCAGAAATTGCTGGTACAACTCGAGACTCTATTGATGTCACATTTGAAATAGATGGTAAGTTGTTCACAGCGATTGATACCGCAGGAGTTCGCAAGCAAAAAAGTTTTGCGGATGATGTTGAATATTACGCATATCGCAGAATGCTACAATCAATACGTCGCGCCGATGTTACCTTGTTGCTAGTTGACGCAACAGATCGCATTTCGCAAGTAGACAAAAAATTAGCAATGGAACTGCAGCGGCAATTCAAGCCAACGGTGATTGTTGTGAACAAGTGGGATTTGGTTGATGAATCTGTGACACCGGAGGATTACCTAGACTACATCACGAAAGAACTACGTGGTTTAGATTTTGCACCAATCGTATTTATAAGTGCTTCAGAAGGCAAGGGCATTGACGATGCGGTCACGATGGCATTTAACTTGAAATCGCAATCAGAGCACCGAGAGACGACAGGCAAATTAAACACCGTTATTAAAACTATTTTGCAAGATCGTGGACCATCTTCCCGCCTTGGAACAATTGCAAAATTACTGTACGTTTCACAAATCGCGGTGAAGCCGCCAACAATTGCGATGGTCGTGAACGACCCGTCTATGTTTGAAGGTCAATACGAACGATATCTTATGAATCGACTTCGTGAAGAGTTACCATTTAGCGAAATCCCTATTCGACTTTTATTCACAAAACGCAAACGAAAATCTCTACACGACCTTAAACACGGTCAAAAAGAGAGTACAATTGAAGAACTAACGCGTATCAACCCATCGTCGGGTCAGGATGATGATGGTGCTATTACCCCCTCCTGACGACAAAGAAATAGCCAACAGCAACGAATAGAACTTCGTTGATATGTAACGCGTAAGAAACTCTCACCATGTCAATAGTCCCACTACCAGTCTTTGAAGAAGATGCAGATCCCTCAAGACGTGATGCATTAACACTCGAAGAACAGTTAGAAAAACTTGAAGCGCCTGAAACCATCGTTGTTAAGTTCGGCGCTCTCAAACTCGTTGGCGAATATAAACAGGCTGGTGGAATTAAAGCTGGTTGCGGTTCCAAGTTAGTAGCGAGGACCCACAGAGGCACCGAACTTGTGGAAATGTTAACAACGACGTGCTCTAATTCAGGCTGCGGAAAATCAATTGGCCGCGATGAGATGCTTGAATACATCGAAAATTCCGGTGGTAAAAATTATCCATTTCATACAAATGGCAGAGTTCTACGGATAGCAACGACGGATGATCTGGGAAGAATGGATTCCCTGCGTAGTAGAATTGATGAGCAGATACGAACTTCAAGGTCGCTCGTAGAAGAACATCATCTTGCAATGAAAATTGTAGACGTCGAACCAATTCTTGGCGAAGAGCTGTTGACCTTTTATTATCTTAGTGAAGACAGGATAGATTTCAGGGGGCTTGTAACATCGCTTGCATCCAAATATGCGACTCGGATTGAAATGCGCCAAGTTGGCGCAAGGGACGAGGCTCGACTCGTTGCAGATTACGAAAAATGCGGGCAACACTGTTGCTGTAAGAATTTCTTAAAAGTGCTCTCGCCAGTTTCAATGCGGACTGCAAAACAACAAAAGCAAACGTTAGATCCAAAAAAGATTTCAGGTCGTTGTGGACGACTTATGTGTTGCTTGCGATATGAAGATCAAACGTATCGAGAGTTGAAGAAGAATTTGCCCCACAAAAAGACACGGGTCGGAACAGAAGAAGGTCCAGGCATAGTGATTGATGGGAAAATCTTAACGCAATTGGTTTTAGTAGAATTAGAAAATGACAAAAGAAGAATTGCAGTGCCAATCGAAGAACTTCTAGATCCAGAGACTTGTCCAAGACCTTGGGAAGAGGTTCATGTTCCTGAGGAGCCTAAGCCAAAACATAACCGAAATCGAAATCGGAGTAAGAAAGCAAAACAAAACAAGTCGCCTGATGAAAAACAAGGTGCGGAAGGCAAGAAGAAAAAGAAACGAAGGCGAAGAAGAAGGCGTAAAAAACAAAGTGACGGTAATGCCGATAAATCGTAATTATGAATTCAACTGAGCGTAAAAGTCAATCCGGTATTATTGAAACATTGCAATCGCTTGTTGTAGCATTTGTACTAGCCATGGTATTCCGCGGATTTGTTGTTGAGGGATTTGTAATTCCAACAGGATCTATGGCGCCAACGCTACTTGGGCAGCACTTGCTAATGCACAGTGACCAAACGGGACAAGATTTTGCTGTCGGATTCGATGCAAGGCGGTCTACATCGGCGGATAGATTTTCAGATCCGCTCTTGGGAAGAAGCATGCCTTTATCAAGGTCGCAGGCAAAAAAAATTGTGCCTCGCACAGGCGATCGTGTTGTTGTATTAAAAACTCTCTTTCCTTTTTTTGAACCAAACCGTTACGATGTCATTGTCTTTAAAAACCCAACGGATACACAAGGCCCATCCGCGAATTACATTAAAAGGCTTATTGGCCTCCCCGGCGAAACTCTTTGGATTGCTGATGGTGACATTTTTGCTAAGAGCGGAGATGGACCATTTGAGATCAAGCGGAAACCAGAACATATACAGCGGTCTCTTTGGAGAACGGTTTCCGACAGCGACGCTGTACCAACAGATGTTTTAGGATTGTCCCGATCATGGTCACCGCCATGGAGTGGCAAGCCGACAAACGCATGGGAGTTTAAGGACAGGACATGGGTTTGCGCAACTGCCCAACCTAGCACGCTTACGTGGGATCAAAACAAAATCCATATAGATGACTGGCTGCCTTATAACATGTTGATGCCGACAGTTCGCCAAGAACCTATGTCAGATATCCGAACAAGCGCTACGTTAACACCCTCAACAACGACATTGGCCGCCGACTTTACTTTGGAAGCGATGGGGTTGCGATTTGTATGGCAAATAAGGAAGAGCAAATGTGCGCTTTTGCTTTCTAGATTAAATGGCGAGTCTATAAAAAGAGTTGACATTCCATGTGTTGCGTTTGTAGAAGGCAAAGCGACTAGAGTAGAATTCTGGCACGCAGACCAGATGATGTCCATGTATATTGATGGTAAAAGAGTGGCAGAACTGCAGTATGATTTTGGTCCCGAGGAAAGATTGCGACTAGCAACCGGCGCAGGGCCAACTGTGCCTATCGAAGATATTGCAGGACAAGGACAGAGCCCAGCAAAACTAACATGGCATTTCGATGGTTCTCCGTTAACAATTACACGCCTTCAAGTGGACCATGATTTGTATTACCGGAGTGCGCGCCTACCATCTAGAGCAACGAAAAATCCTACAACGCAGGGAAATGAAGAGCTTGTTGCTATTGGTTCGCCTGCGTTTGGGACCCACCCAGATAAACTTGCTGTACTGGGTGAAGACCAATTCATGATGGCAGGGGATAACAGCGCATATTCACTTGACGGCAGGCTCTGGGGAAACCCCGATGACTTTGTTTCTGCACAATTTGACGACTCTCCTTTTGTGGTGAATCGCGATTTGCTCATTGGGAAGGCGTGGAGCGTATATTGGCCTGCTGCAAATAAGTTTGGCTCATTACCGATTATTCCAGATTTTGGACGCATCCGTTTTATCAGGTAAGGCAATTTGCGCAGTTGCGCAACTCTGCTAACCCACATAGCCCTACCTCCTACCCCATACTGATGTACAGAACTCCACTTGGAACGCCGAACCTTGAGGACATGGGATTACGCTGGTTAACACATAGTTTTGCCTCACAACCGATCGCTATTCATTTTGGAAGCGATGTAGTGCGCATGATGCAAATACATAGTTCAAAAGAGCGCAAATTGCAGAGCGCTGTTGAGGTTGTTTCAACCGACAGCGGTGCTATAAAAATTGCACTGTCTTCTTTTAAGGGTACGAGGTGTGTTGTAAGCATTTCTTCATCAGAAGTTCTTGTGCAGCACGTCCGCGTAGCCCTAGATTCTGATGAGAGTGCGATACGTCTTCATCTTGTAAAGTGCGACCCAAGATGGGGAGATGCAGAAATCAGAAATGTATCTATCACTACAACAGGTGGATCGAGTAACCCAAAACAAGAAATTTTATGTGTTGGAATAGAGCGTCAAAAAACTTGCGAACTCATTGAAAAAATCGAATCTGCTGGCGGCGAAGTGATCGCTGTTACGGTTCCATTATATGCCTCGATTCGTGCATTCGACCAGTTGTATAGGCGTGACGGGGATGAAAAAATAACATCACTTTTGATAGATATGGATGAGAATGCATCGATGGTGATGATTGCTCACGGCGCGAACTGCGTGTTTGCGCATCGTCTTGACACAAACACAAAATCACAAAACGCTACTTCGGACAAACAATGGCAAGGAACACCTTCGCTTACGCCGTTATCGAGTGACAGTTCTAAAACTGACTTTGAAAGACGGTGTGAGAGTCAACCGCGTGGTTTGCAGTGCACAGAAGCTTCTGAACAATCTATCGAAGAAAAGTTAGAACATGAACTAGAGCGGTGTTTACGGCATCATGACGCGTTGTTTCCAGAGCGTGCAGTTGATCGCATTATTTTTACTGGGCGAGGCGCAAGCGATACAGATAGGTGTTCTGCAATCGCATCGAAATTGGGGATTGCTGGATTCATCGCAGATCCATCGGCTTGGATTGTAGGTGCAGAAGATTACGCTGCTGGTCCTGCCTGGACAACAGCAGCAGGCATTTGTATGAGGTATGCGGAGAAAGCAGCATGAAACACCCATTTGACGATTTTATTGCACCTACTTGGCACGAAAAACGCGCAGACAATCGCGTAGTGCGCATCGGGATCTTACTTGTTGCGGTAGTGTCAATTGCAACAGCAGCGGCTTTTGCAACAACACTCTCGGGATGGCGAGGTGTTTTAAATGATCGAGGAAATGTTGCAACTCGTTGGGAAGATGCGACGCAACGAGTTTCGGCGTATCTTAAAGTGCAAAAAGATATCCAAGACGAAATAGATGCATTGGCAATCATCGAGAAGTTTACAGACGGAGTGCCTCGGTCATTGCTTATGTGGGAGTTAACAAGAAGCCTGCCAATCGACACGAGGCTTGATGATTTGCGTCTTGAAACACGTAGGCGTGTTAACGAAGAAGAAAAGTCGGTCATCACCGAGACAATTATTGCACTTGGCAAAGCTCCAGATGACTCAAGTATTTCTGCTTACATTGATACGCTTGCCTCTACAGCTTACTTCACGGACGTTTCATTAATGTATGCTCAACTCGATGTCGACGGTGCGCAAAGAAACTTTTCAATACAAATGACGGTGAAGCAAAAAACAAAATTGTCTATGGAGGCATCGCCGTGAATATTCCATTCAGATACTTTTCTCTTGTAGTACTTCTTATTGCAGTTCCTGTTTCAGCTTGGGCGATTGCCTATCGCCCCATGAACATTGCAGTGCATAGTGCAGCAGAAGAAATTCGCGAAAGAACAAGTAAACTAACTAATTACGATGATGTGAATTCCCAGTACAGGGAAATGAAAACTATTTTAGATTCACTCGTTGAAGCAAATACAACTGCGCTACAACGCATTCCCTCATCAAACAACGCGGATGAGTGGTTAGAATCAGCGTCGGATGCTGCGGTTTCATTTGGCTTAGTAGTTCAATCCGTTACAACGTCAGGTGAAAGGGACGAGGGGGCATTCAAATTACTCCCCGTAGATTTTGTGGTAAGTGGAAAATTTGCAAGTGTCTATAAGTTGTTACAACATCTCGAACAAATGACACGACTTTCCAGAATTGAATCGATGACAATTCATCGATTGGATAACGAGACTGTTGAAGTTCGTTTCGTCATACACCTAGTATTTGGTAATGGAGGCGAGCAGTGATACGGACGATTAACCAATTAATACAAAAGTACGATGCAGCCTCTGTCTTTATATTAGCCGCTACGATTGTGGTTATAGTCGAGCTTTCATTAATGCGGATCTTGGTTCCATCTTCTGCTGCTGCCAGTGTCAATGACTCGGGTGTTCTTATGGAGCAAGTATACGATGACTCAAACGTTGCAAAAACAAGCGAGCAATTACTCGCGTGGCACAATGATTCTGCAGTTTTTAGGAACCGTTTACAAACAAGTCCTGATTCTTGGCAAAAAGAACTCGAAACGACCTTTGCCTTTGGATTTGAGCAAATGCATCAGCAACCGAGCAATGGAACAAGTGATGACGTAAAACAAAATGTAGCCGCTGATTACGCAGCAAAGAATCTCTACCTGCAATCAGTGATGACAGGCAGCAGGCCACTGGCAAACATCAGCGGGAAAATGTATAGAGTTGGAGACGAGGTTTCGGTTCGAGGTGGAGAAATATTGATGGTCGTATTGTCCATTCAATCTGATTATGTAACGGTGTTCTTGGATGATCACCCCGAAATCACCCGAACTATATATGTATCAAGTGATATGCAACTAGTAACTGGAGAACGACTGCCTTGAAACCACTTACAACTACACAACAAAAACCAGTCGAATCGCATGCTGACAAACTCATCAATTTACTGATGGAGCGTGAGTACTTGAACAAAGAAGTACTAGCGCTTGTAAGAAGGTCACAGCGTCAATCAAGAGGAAGGACAAATTCAGCAATTTTGGTTGATTCAGGAGTAGGAGAAGAATATGTTCTTCAAGCAGTTGCAGATATTACAAACCTACAATTTGCAAAAATTACTATAGAACATGTTGCATTAGGTTTAATCGAACGATTAGGTTTCGGATGGTGCAAGGAGCACACGATTGTTCCCGTTTGTATCGACGGTAAAAACTATCTTGCATCAACCTCTATCGATGAGTTGTTTTTAACGGATGATATCCGTCATGAAGTTGGAGTTGGTATTGGTCAATTGTTATCTACTAGAGGAGACATTCTTTCTATTCTTGAGTGTGTAGAACAAGAATCCGATTTAACATGCCAAAAAGGTTCGGTTGAAGAATACGACACTTCTGTTTATGACACTGATTTAAAAAATACTTCGATTGATCTAGAAGCTGCTGCTGCAGACGCAGACTCGTCGCCCGTTGTTAGACTTGTTGGCGAGATGATCACGCGCGCAGTTCGAGAAGATGCTTCTGATGTGCATTTTGAATCGGGGGACGAATGTTCGCACATTCGATTCAGAATAGACGGCGTTCTCCATGCTTTGATGGAGTCACCCCAAAAACTTCATGGCGCAGTTGTAAGCCGAATTAAAATTCTTGCGAACCTCGATATTGCTGAAAGAAGATTGCCTCAAGATGGCCGAATAAGGGCAACTGTTTTAGGGCGGCCAATCGATTTGCGAGTCTCAACAGTACCAACACCTAGGGGAGAAAAAGTAGTTATGCGATTGCTCGATAACAGAAACATTCGCATCGGTCTTGATGAACTTGGATTCCGTGACGATTCGCTTGCTTCATGGAAACACGAAATAGCTTCTCCACACGGAATACTTTTAGTTACTGGTCCAACAGGTTGCGGGAAGACAACAACGCTTTATTCCTCATTGCAACAGATGGATAGAAAACAGTTGAATATATCTACGGTCGAAGACCCCGTAGAATATGAATTGCCAGGCATTACGCAAATACAAGTTCATGACAAAATTGATATGACATTTTCTAGAGCGCTACGAGCATTGCTTCGCCAAGATCCAGATGTTGTGCTCCTTGGCGAGATTAGAGATATGGAAACAGCGAGCGTTGCAATACAAGCAGCGATGACTGGGCACCTTGTTCTTTCGACTTTACATACGAACGATGCACCAAGTTCATTAACTCGCCTCATTAATATTGGTATTGAACCATTTCTTGTCGCTTCCGCAGTGAATGGCGTGCTCGCCCAACGTCTTGCCCGCAGAGTTTGTCCTAAATGTGTGCAAATGAAAACACCAACTCAGGAAGAGTCTGTGGCGCTTGAAGGATATGAATTCGAAAAAATTCCACACGCAGTTGGCTGCACTTCCTGTAGAGGGAGTGGATACAGTGGCAGACTTGGCATCTACGAATTGTTGATTATGGATGACGAACTACGAGATGCCATTGCTAGCAACCCGACGATAACTTCGTTTAGGAATCTTGCGATTGAGCGAGGCATGAAGAATCTACGGCACGATGGATTCGCAAAAGTAGCGGATGGCTTGACGACGATTGATGAAATAGCACGATTAACTGCTTAACCTACAAATGGTGCAATAAGTAATACACAAAAACAAACAGCTGCGATTCCAGTTTTACCAAGGATGCCAATGACGCGGCCGATTGCAGCGCCTGTAGCGGATTTTGCGAGATTACCTGCAGCAGCAGGTTCCTTGTGAGAAAGTTCACCAAGTAACGCGCCAACAAATGCGCCAACGATTGCCCCAACTAATGTACCAACGAGAGGTATAGGCAGCATAAAAGTAATAACAATTGCCCCAATCATGCTGCCAAGAATTGCACCTACCATACCGCGCTTTGTACCTCCGCCTGCTTTTGCACCAAGACCCGCCGCTGCAGTTTCCAGAATTTCACCACAGACGCCGAGTCCAAGAACAATGCCGATAGTCGTCCACCCCCAAATTGGCTCGTCGCTCCAGAGTGGATTGCACAACGTTATCACAAGCGCACCACCGATCATCAGCCATGCACCGGGCAATCCTACGAGTGTGATAAGTATGCAAGTACATGCGTACAATGCAAAAACCACTAGTATTACTATAGAAATCCAATCCATTACGTATTCACTTGCTTATTGGGAAACTCTCTGCAATCATGTTACACATGGTACTTGTAACAATACTTCCATGTGTGTTAAGTATGTTTATAATCGACCCTCCGAACGCAGCAGAAGCTTGGCAGGAATATTTTCTCGAGTTTGATTCGTATGACTTTCCAGTAATTCTAGATGATGATGGTTTTGAAGTAATTTATTACGAAAACGATTCATGGAGCGACGAATCGCACGCGATCCGAGTGCAGCTAGAACCACTTATTGTTAAAGCCCGCATCATTGCTTCGAGTGAACATTGTGATTGGCAACTTGATTACTCGCAAGGTCTCGATTTACCTGTACCCCATTTGGGTCGGTTACGTGAAGTGCAAAGAATGCTTCGGTACTCGATGCAAGGTGAATTGAATCTCGGGAATACTTCCGCAGCTTTGGCAGAAATGAATGCGATGATTGGAATTACAAAACATAGCGCAGAATCTGATTTGCTTATTGGTTCCTTAGTCGCGCACTCTAGTTTCATGCTTGCTGTAAATAATACGGCAGTTATTGATTCAGCTACGGAAGCGCGAGACATAGAGTCTATTCTTGCCTCAGTAGACGGTTTTAAAGAATTCGACCCGTTTAGAGTCCGAGAAAATATTTCAAGCGAAAAAGAGATGATGCTCAACTGGTTGAACAAAGCGGAAAATCCAGATTTTTCTATCTTCCAATCCATCACTGGGCAACCAGTTGACACATCGAGCCTTGATATGGAAACAGAGATAAAACGATACTCGTTTGCAATTGGTGAAATGGGAAAAATTTTTCAAATAACAGACAAGGACAAGGCGCTTGCGGCTGCAGTCCAATTAGACAAAGATCTACAAAGTGGAGAAATGGGGTTTTTGGCAACGGCCCTTTGTCCTTCCGCAAAGAAACTCCTAGAACACGCATTTGCAGCAGAAAAACTTGTGTCTGATTTTAAACAGATACTTCGTAACAAAATAGAAATGCTGCGTAATCCTAACTCTGCAACATATTTTTTACAAGCAGTTACTGCATACAATGCAATTGACACAGAAGAAAGAAAGAAAGCAATATCAGAAGGCGAGTTTGCCATTGTGGACGAACCGCTACGACTGTTTACCAAAGCATGTTCGATGCCGGCAACACAAATTACATTCACTCAAACCCCAGCTACACCAAAGTGGGTCGCACCGCTTTATGCACTTTCCATCGATTGTATTGCTCGAGGAACACAAGAAGATAAAGCAACGCTTGCTGCATTTGTAGGGCACATGAGCACGCAAACCCGTTTTGCATCGTCCATAATTGCAGGGAAATTGTTTGCTATGTTGGCGTGGAATGAAGTTGTTGACGCTATCCAAACGATTCCGACTGCAGATGCGTTTGGTCTTCACGGAAGTGCTCGAAGTGCTCGAGAACGGCTAATAGAATATTTCGACATTGACGAAAAGTGGTTTCCATCCAATGCAAATGTGCTCGCTATGACCTTAACCATTGCAAAGGAACAAGGCGTCCCTGACGAGAACCCCGCAGCGTGGCAGACTTTCATTGATGCGTTGGGAATTCCAGATGATGACACAGTCATTGAGGCAGTGCTTAATGAATGGTTACCCGAATCCCTTGAGGACATAGATTTAGAGCAGGAACCAGCATTCAACGAAATGCTAAAGGAATTGAAAACATATCTCGCAAAACAAGTAAGAACTATTCGCTCCAAAGGGCGTGAATAGAAGCATCAACTGCCTTGTTGAGAACATTGAGGGCGAGTTCAAAATCCCACTCTTGGTTTTCGCGGTCACCAGTAGTATTTGAAATCACACGAATTTCTATAGCAGGCGCACCAACTCTTTTTGCAGCATGTACAACCGCTGCACCTTCCATTGCTTCGCAGAGGCATCCGGTACGTTCTTGCACAAGCTTCGCTTGTGCATTACTCCCACTACAAGTCACGACTGTTGCAATCGGTGCAGCAATTCCAATATTCGATAATCGTTCTAACATCCAACTATCAACGGGCACTTCATTACCCTCAAAATTCCCCAGCGATAAGCCCATTTCTTGCATATTTTGAAAGCCATCGGGTGTTTGGAGACCCTCTTCTGCGTAGATGCATGCGTTTGCAACGACAATCTCTCCAAGAGATAGATTGCTGTTGGGTAGTGAACCTGCTACTCCTGCGTTTAGTACCCAAGTAAATGGGCCGTCGGAAAGTATTGCAGCAGTTGTTGCAGCAGCAGCATTGGTTCTTCCAATACCACCAGCTACGACGAAGGTACCGCTTGGTCTGCCGATGGCATCCGCCTCAGCCTGTACTGCAGTTACGATGAGAATTCGGCGAGACATAGTTATGCAGTTAGATGTGAAACAATGTCATCGACGGCAATTACTTCTTGTTCGCCCGAATCCATGTTTTTTATGACGACGTTTCCATTTGCAAGCTCTTCTCCGAGAATAACTGCGTGGCGTGCATTTGCTTTTGCTGCCTCTGTCAAAAGTTTGCCAACATTTCTCGTCGCTCTGTACGTCATGCGCGCGTGAAGACCTGCTTTGCGAAGTGTTGCAACAGTTGATGCCATATGCGAATCGGCATCGTTCCCAGCGCTGATGAGAAAAACATCTGGTCTTGGCAAAAATTCAGAGCCATCGCCAAGCAATCCCTTGTCTTTTAATACAAGCGATAACACGACATCACCCATACCAAAACCAACGGCCGGCATAGATGGTCCCCCGAACATCTCAACGAGTCGGTCGTACCTGCCGCCGCCGGCTATGGCACGTTCATCACCAGAACGTTCGTGTATTTCAAAGACAATTCCAGTGTAATAAGCGAGACCTCGAACGATTGTAAAATCGAATTTGCACCAGTCACTGATGCCCCAAGCATCAAGTTCTTTTTGTAGTGACGCGAGTTCCTTATGGTCAACTTCCGTGTCAGCATCGAATTGGTCGAAGCAAGTAGCGTCTAGACCGTGCTCAGTAATTTTTTCAACAAATACTTCTGGAGCCATCTTCTCGCGTTTATCTAAAAGCGTGAGCGCTATTTGCATTTTGTCAGGAGTCACACCGCTTTCTTGCAACATCTGTACGACAACATCACGGTGACTAATTCGAACTACGATATCATCGTGTGTTAAACCTAGTTCATCAAGTGCGCGAATAGCAGTTGCAATAACCTCAGCATCCGCGGATGGTTTGTCTACTCCAAGCAGGTCGACGTTCCATTGTTTAAATTCTCGAAGCCGCCCACGTTGTGGGCGTTCAGCACGAAAGTGGTTTGGAATTGCAAACCATTTAGTGGGTAAGGTTAGAGAGCGTCCCTTTGCAGCAGCCATTCTTGCAAGTGTTGGAGTGAATTCGGGTCTTAGTGCGTAATCGACATCTCCGCCCGAGCGCCTGAAACTAAAGAGTTCGTTCACGATGGAGTCACCGCTTTTCACTGTATATAACTCGAGATGTTCAAAGTTTGGTCCTTCGATTTCATCGAAACCAGCATTAACGGAAGCAGTACGCCAAGTCGATTCAATATGATGCAGCGCTGCCAAATCGGGCGGGAATAAATCCCGCGTTCCTTTGGGCGATTGAAACGAGTGATTTACCACTCTGGGCCACCGCTATACCGACCAAACACGTCAGCCATTGCCTGAACCATTTCACCGAGCGTGCAGCGGGCGAGTGAGGCGTCTACTAAACTTTGCATAACGTTCTCGTCGTTTCTTGCGGCATTCCGAATTTCATCGAGAGCCGCCATGGCTACATCGTCATCACGCGCTTTTAAGAAGTCATCAAGCCGTTGGCATTGATTGGTTTCAACGGAGTGTGGTATTTGCAAGAGTTCAACTTGCGCATCTTCGTTCCCCTCTAAGTACTCGTTAACACCGACGATTGTTCTGTCGTTTGCTTCCATCTCCTGTCCAAACCGGTATGAGGCTTCTGCTATTGACCTGCGGAAATATCCTTTGTGGATGCCTTGCACTACGCTACCAAGTTCATCGATTTCATGAATGATAGTATTTGCATCAGACTCCATCTGATTGGTAAGCGACTCAACAAAATAACTTCCTGCAAGTGGGTCAACAGTTCGGTGTACACCTGTTTCGTGGGCGAGTATTTGTTGCGTCCGTAATGCAACTCGTACGGCAGTTTCTGTTGGTAGACCTAGCGTCTCATCCATAGAGTCTGTGTGTAAACTTTGGCAACCGCCAAGGACGCCAGCCATCGCTTGGTATGCAACGCGGACAATATTGTTCAACGGTTGTTGTTCGGTGAGGGAACAGCCAGCTGTTTGAACGTGTGTTCGCATGAGCCACGAGCGTTCATTTTTTGCGCCGAACCTATCACGCATAGCGTGCGCCCAGATTCTTCTTGCAGCACGTAATTTGCAAATTTCCTCAAAAAATTCATTGTGGCTGTTAAAGAAAAATGATAGACGAGGTGCAAACTTGTCAATATCGAGTCCCCTTTTTATGCAAGCCTCTACATATTCCATGCCATCGCGTAAAGTAAATGCAAGTTCCTGCGTTGCTGTTGATCCGGCTTCCCTGATGTGATAGCCGCTGATAGAAACGCTGTTCCACCGCTTGGTATTATTTGTTGCGAATTCGATTGTGTCGACAACTAATTTGACGGATGCTTCTGGGGGATAAATAAATTCATTTTGTGAGTGGAACTCTTTGAGGATGTCATTTTGTAATGTTCCTCCCAGCGAATTCCAATCGATGTCTCGTTCTTTCGCCATCGCTAAGTACATTGCCCAGATTACGCAGGCGGGGCCGTTGATGGTCTGGCTTACGGTAACTTCGCCAATTGGAATGTCTGCGTACAAGCGGTGCATATCATCGATAGTGTCGATAGCAACGCCGCAGCGACCCACTTCTCCAGCAGACAATGGGTCGTTACTGTCTCGTCCCATGAGCGTGGGTAAATCGAATGCGGTTGAAAGACCAGTATTTGTTTTGCTACCTTTTGCATTCTCAAGTAAATATTTAAACCGAGCATTCGTGTCATCTGCCGAACCAAAACCAGCAAATTGGCGCATCGTCCAGAGCCTTGAGCGGTACATTGTCTCGTGTACACCCCTTGTATAGGGAAACTGGCCCGGATGGCCTATCTTTGGGTCAATATCACCGTTTTTTGGGGTATATACCGAGTCTATGATGTATCCCGAGAGTGAGACCGCATCTGTGTCATGTTTTTCGGCTGTGGTCATACCCCCATTGTACATCGCGACCCACTATTTGGGGTCAGACTCCTCTGGGGTCAGACTCCTTTGGGGTCAGACTCCTTTGGGGTCAGACTCCTCTGGGGTCAGACTCCTCTGGGGTCAGACTCCTCTGGGGTC
>JACNLR010000022.1 GCA_014381385.1 Planctomycetota bacterium
CGTGTTTATTGGTATCGCGATTCTTGTATTCTTCATTGAAAGTTTCATCCCAGCCGGTGGGCGCAGCGCATTACTCGGGGCTTTATCAAGTATGGCTTCTCTGATTGCATTTTTTATGCATGATGCAAATGTTGGACTCATTGCGACTGGTTTTTACATCGTCTTTGGCCCCGTTCTTGCATGGATTGGATTCCGTATTTGGGCTGCTTCCCCACTTGCGTCTCGGATGGTGCTTGGCGGCATTGTTGAAGAGGACGAAGACGAGGCAAAGCAACGCACTACTGTTAGACAACAAGAACAACTCGCCCCTCTTCAATCATTTGTCGGTAAACAAGGGCTTGCCGTCACCGTCTTGAGACCCGTTGGGGTTGTCAGGATTGAAGGTGAACGCGTCGATGCGATGGCAGAAACAGGGAGTATTGAGCAAGGATCCACTATTGAAGTGACTTCTGTTTATGACAACCAAGTGAAAGTCCGAGTTGTTCCTGAACAAGGGTGATACAATACGCAACGCAATAAGAAGAAGGAGGTTCGTATGAATATCTTAGGTGCAATGTCAGGTTGGCTCATCGGTGGCGTCATTATCGGTGGAATTTTTCTACTCATCATCGTGGCGATGGCTTTTCAATACATCGGGCTCTACCTGCAGGCATGGGTCAGTGGGGCAAAAGTTGGTTTTATCGATCTAGTCATGATGCGATTTCGAAAAGTAAATGCAAAATCAGTTGTCATTAACCGAATTAGTGGCAAAAAGGCTGGCATAGAAATCTCAACTGACCAACTTGAAGCACATTACCTTGCAGGTGGTCGAATCACAAATGTCGTTCGTGCCATGATTGCGGCTGATAAGGCTCGAATCGATCTTGCGTGGGAAACTGCAACTGCAATTGACCTTGCTGGTCGTGACATTCTTGAAGCGGTTCGAACTAGCGTTGATCCAAAGGTCATCGATTGTCCAAGTGAAGGTGGTGGCAAAAGAACTATTGACGCCGTTGCTGGTGATGGTATTCAATTACGCGCTCGCGCAAGAGTGACTGTTCGGACAAATATTGCGAGGCTCGTCGGTGGTGCAACCGAAGAAACAATTATTGCCCGGGTTGGCGAAGGCATTATTTCAACGATTGGTTCAGCAACCACTCACCTAAAAGTATTAGAAAATCCTGACAATATTTCCAAGACTGTGCTCGCAAAGGGACTTGATGCAGGAACAGCATTTGAAATTCTTTCTATTGATATTGCTGATGTCGATGTTGGTGAAAATATTGGAGCAACGCTACAAGCGCATCAAGCAGAAGCAGACAAGGCAAGATTCCAAGCTGAAGCAGAAAAGCGGCGTGCAATGGCAATTGCGCAAGAAGCAGAATACCGCGCCGATGAACAAAAGAACCGCGCCCTTGTTGTGCTTGCTGAAGCAGAAGTACCAAAGGCTATGGCTGAAGCATTTAGAAACGGTAACTTTGGTGTCATGGATTATTACAACATGAAGAATGTCATTTCAGACACAGACATGCGTTCATCGATCGCTGGTGATTCTACCGAGTCATAAACAATGACAACTTCTACTGAACATAAGCCCGCGATTCTCGGAGGTAATCCTGCCGTGACTCTTCCTCAAGAAGATGCGTTGCGATGGCCGCTCATTGACGAACATGACGAACACGCCGTCTTAGAAATTCTAAGAAGTGGTGAATTGTCACTTCATCCAATAGTGAATAAACTTGAAGAGGCATATAAAGAACGAACGGGTCGCCAGCATGCATTGACTCATAACAATGGGACGTCTGCAATCTTGGCAGGATTACACGCAATGGACATCCAACCATTTGATGAGGTCATCGTGCCTTCAGCAACATGGTGGTCAAGCGTCATGCCGATTTTGCATTGCGGTGGAGTTCCTGTGTTTGCTGAACTTGAACCTGACTGTCTTGGATTAGACCCAGAAGATGTAGAACGAAAAATCACTGATAAGACCAAAGCGATTGTAATTGTCCATCTGTTTGGAATGCCATCGAAGATGGATGAGCTCGTTGCTGTGGCGAAGAAGCACAACCTAAAAATCCTTGAAGATGCATCTCACGCACATGGTGCAATGTACAAAGGCGCACCAATTGGCTCATTTGGAGATGTCAGCGTTTTTAGCATGCAAGGAAATAAACTTTGCCCTTCAGGCGAAGGTGGCATTTTGCTTTGCGACAACCAAGAAGTATTAGAGTCAGCCATGAGACTTGGTCACTATGAACGTCTGTTGGGTCTTGAATCAAAAAACAAATACTTCGCAGCAACAGGTTTTGGTTTCAAGTTCCGCATGGCACCAATGTCAGCCGCCCTTGCGGTTTCACAGTTGGAACGAATGGACGAACGAAATGAAAAACGGAATGCAAACTGCATCTATTTATCAAAGAAATTAGAATCATTGGGTATTGAAACGTTCCTTGCACCAGAGGATGTTAACCGAGTGTATTTTGAATTCCTTGTTCGATACGACGAAAAAAAGGCGGGGCTCCCTATCGGCGATTTCGTAAAGGGATTACAAGCAGAAGGTGCAATGGTTGCCGCCCCTCGATATCCACTTCTTCACCAACAACCGGTCTTTACGCATGGTGTCTGGTCTAAAATTGCTCGTCTCCCAGCAACTCCAGAAAACCCAATACACACGTATGACCCCACTGATCTTTCCCTTACAACTCAAGGGAATGGTTCTCTACTAAAATTACCAGCATTCCCAAACACTGACCAAGAGTTACTTGATCAATACGCAATTGCTTTTGAAAAAGTACTTACACACTCAAATGACATCCCAAGAACTGACAACTCAGAAGTCCCCTCCTAACGCTGACGACATTCTGAAACAATTCAAAAACCCCTTCACTGTTATTTGTAGGGGCGTGTTGCTATTGGGATTATTCGGAGTCAAGTTGATTCGACGCGTGCATTGGAGCGTTGAGGGTTTAGAGTATCTTGAGATGTATGACCCACCTGTAATTTTTGCATCAAATCATCAAAGTCATGTCGACACGCACGTCATTTTAGATGTTCTTCCAAAACACATCCGAAAGAAGACTGCTGTTGCTGCAGCATTTGATCATTTTGCAGATAGTGACGGTACGTCAAAGAAGAAACGAGTTGTTCAATTTCTAGTCGCAGCAATATGGCGTGCATTTGGGATTGAACGATTTAATTCTCCTATTTCCTCTATCCGTACAATGCAAAATCTATTGCTTCGTGGGTGGTCTATTGTGATTTATCCTGAGGGGACTCGAAGTAGAACTGGCGAGATTGCTCAATTTAAACCCGGCCTTGCAATCGTTGCTAAGAAAAGCAACCGACCTGTAGTACCTGTTTGTGTCCAAGGGGGCCTAACGGTCCTTCCAGAAGCAACCTATCTCCCTCGCTCTGGAAAAATGCGAGTCTCTTTTGGAGAACCGTTACACTTCCAACAAGATGAAAGTTCTGCAGACTTTATGTCTAGAGTTGAAACTGCTGTTCGAACAATGGCGTCAAATCAATGATTGAAAGTGCTCAACAAACGATTTGGTCGAGTGTAGATATTGCATTGCTCATTAGTCTTTTACCATTACTGCTCCTCAGTGCATTTTTTAGCTGTAGCGAGACTGCATTCTTTCGCATTAATCAATCCCAACTTGTCGAACTACGTCAACGACAAACTCCTCCGGCGAATGCTGTTCTATACCTTGTTCGCCAAAGAAGAAATGTACTCATTACAATTTTAATTGGAAATATGACTGCGAACGTCTTGTATTTCATTGTTGGTTCAGTGTTGATGTTACATATGACCAATGGAGCAATCGAGATTGGAATTGCAGCAGGCACACTTTTTTTAATCATCATTTTTGGAGAGGTGCTTCCTAAAATGGCG
>JACNLR010000216.1 GCA_014381385.1 Planctomycetota bacterium
GCGACCGACGGGACTTGAACCCGCGACATCCAGGATCACAACCCGGTGCTCTACCAACTGAGCTACGATCGCCATAGGGGGGATAGGGCAGGGTATCCGCAACATGTGGTTTGGTCAATATCGGTGCTCCTTTTGATTGCATTTCAGTACCCTAAAAAGTACAAAAAGTGCAGACTGTATTGTAGAATATGCGGTTTCAGTTAATCCACTGCTCAATCCCTAAGCACATGAGAAATACTATGAAAACTGCTACTAAAACTCTGATATTTTCTGGTGTAAAAGTTCATACAAATCTTTCAACAGCACAGCTAGTTGAAATGTCCCTCGCTCGCGGAGAGGGCGTTCTTGCAGCAAATGGCGCGCTCTGTTGCGACACTGGTGAGCGGACTGGTCGATCACCCAACGACAAGTTTGTTGAAGACACGCCCGGAATTCATGACGCAATTGCTTGGGGTAAAACTAATAGACCTATCACCCCAGAAAACTTCGCAAAAATCGAAGCAATTGCAACGGAATATCTTGGGAACAAAGAAGAACTCTTCCGATTCAATGGCTTCGCCGGAGCAGATGAAAGGTATCGGTTGAACGTTTCGGTAGTGACGGAAGAAGCGTGGCACTGTCTTTTTGCATCAACGATGTTCATTCGAGGCGCCGAGGCATCTGGTTTTGACGCTGACTGGACTATCATTAATGCATGCAATTTAGTCATTGAAGATTACGAAAAGTATGGCTTGAACAGTGGCGTTTGCGTGATTCAATCGATGGAACAAAAGAAAGTTGTCATCTGCGGTACTCGATACGCTGGCGAAATTAAAAAGTCAATCTTTTATGCAATGAACTTTGACATGACCGAGGTAGATGTCTTTCCGATGCACTGTTCAGCAAATGTCGACCAAAACGATGAAACAAATGTAGCACTCTTCTTCGGTTTAAGCGGAACTGGTAAAACCACACTCTCCGCCGACCCGAATCGACCGCTTATTGGCGACGACGAACACGGCTGGAGTGACGATGGTGTCTTTAACTTTGAAGGTGGTTGCTATGCAAAGTGCATAAAACTGACAAAAGAAGGAGAACCGCAAATTTGGGACGCAATCAAATTTGGTGCTGTCCTTGAAAATATTGTTCTTGATGAAGAGACGCGCGTTCCTGATTACGACGATGTATCTAAGACTGAAAATACCCGCGTGGCATATCCAGTTGATTACATTCCTGATGCGATTATTCCAAGTGTGTGTGGACACCCAAAGAACGTCATCTTCCTTACGGCGGATGCCTTTGGCGTTTTGCCTCCTGTGAGTAAACTTACTTCCGAGCAAGCGATGTACTACTTTATAAATGGGTACACATCTAAACTTGCTGGTACGGAAGCAGGTATCACGGAACCTGTACCAAACTTTAGCCCTTGTTTTGGTGGACCATTTTTGCCAAGACCACCCATGGATTATGCGCAGTGGCTAGCAAAGCGAGTGGAAGAACAAAACGCAAATGTATGGCTTCTTAATACTGGATGGACAGGGGGTCCTTATGGAACAGGGGAGCGTTTCAGTTTGGCATGGACGCGTGCCTTTGTAACAGCAATTCTCGATGGAACACTTGCGCAATCCCAATACGAAGAGCACCCAATTTTCGGTCTTCATATTCCAACAACGGCACCAAGCGTACCCTCAGAAGTCCTAGATCCTCGAAAAACATGGGCCGATGGCGCTGCGTATGACACAATGGCAACGGAACTTGCCAATAAGTTCAAAGCAAACGACCAGAAGTACGACATGGCAGATGCTGTAAGAGCTGCTGGCCCAACAGTTTAACAAACTGCCCATACTTCCAATTCCCACGTTATCGGTCGTGAAGATTGCAAAATCCTCACGACCGAGCGTTTTTTCGACACAATCCTATCCCTCTGAGTAAACCCAACACCTTGCATGGACGAAGCAAGTTTTGTCGTCAACCCGCGTGGAGACGCGGAGCAATGAAACCCCAATGAAAGGTGAATTGGAAATGAACCCATTCGATAAAGATGTACTAACAACTGGTGAGGTGGCAAAGATTTGCAACGTGGCAGCACGTACAGTGAGCAAGTGGTTTGACTCAGGTCAAATCGAGGGCTACCGAATCCCCGGTTCAAAAGACCGCAGAATTCCCGTGCAAGCGTTAATGAACTTTATGCAAGAGCATGGTATTCCGCTTGATGGGCTGATGTCCGGCAACACCCGAGTTCTTATCGTTGATAGCGACAAAGATGTGGTGAGCACACTTGAGCGAGTTTTTAGTGAGCAAACCGACTACGTCGTCCACACATGCTCCAATCCATTTGCTGCAGGCGTTGAATGCGAGAGGTTCAGACCACATGTCATGCTGTTTGACCTTTCATTCTGTGGGGATGATTACACGGCATTTACAAAAGGCTTTAAAAATGGCGATGAAATGCAGGCGACAAAAATAATTGCAATGAGCGGTAGATTAACCGACGGACAAATCACACAACTCACATGCAGCGGTTTTGATGGGGTACTTCGAAAGCCATTTACCGTGAGACAAGTTATTGACTCCATCGAAAACGCAGTTGCCTTGGTGTATTAACTCTTAACTCCTTTCCTTTCTGGTTTCTCCAAACCAGTATGTGATGCACGAGCCCGTTAAAACGGGCTCGTGTTGTTTGGTACCATGTACAGACTATGCGTATAGGAATGGTGCAATGTAACCCTGTTGTTGGTGATGTACGTGGAAACACGGATCGTTTGATTGCAGCGATACGTACGCTTGATGCTGACATCGTTGTAACTCCGGAGATGTCTATTTGCGGCTACCCGCCAAGAGATTTACTTTGTTGTAGTAGGTTTGTGCAGAGTTGCCAAGAAGGCATTGAGCGAATTGCACATGCATGTAGTGACAAGACAATACTTGTAGGGCATCCACGAGTAAACGCTGCAAGCGGACGTATTCGAAATAGTGTGAGCGTACTGCAAGGTGGTGAAATTGTTGCAGTCGCGGACAAACAACTCCTTCCAAGTTACGACGTCTTTGATGAAAAGCGGTACTTTGAAGCCGGAGAAGAAGTTTGTACGTTTGAACTGTACGGCGACAAGATTGGGCTCGCAATCTGCGAAGATTTTTGGCGTGGTCTTGACGCAAGTGCAGCGCCAACCTACGACGATAATCCTATTCTGCAATTATTGGATTCAGGTTGTAAAACAATCATTTCACCGAGCGCTTCGCCATTTGTCGTTGGTAAACATGAAACACATCTCCAATACGCACTTGATTTAGCAAGCGATCATGAAATTACAATAGCGATGTGCAACCAAGTTGGTGGTAACGACGACCTTATTTTTGATGGTGGTTCGTTTCTCGTTACACAAAGCGGCGTACTTGGAACGCTACCGCTTTTTAAAACAGGCACGATTGCTATCGATAGTGAACAACAGCCAATCGGTATTTCCACAATTGCCTGCGAAGATGAGGAACGCTTTAATGCACTTGTGCTCGGCACAAGAGATTACTTTTGCAAAACAGGACATTCCAAAGCACTGCTTGGTATTTCAGGAGGTATAGATTCAGCCGTAGTTGCAACGCTCGCAGTCGCTGCCCTTGGGAAAGATGCTGTGACCGGTGTATTGATGCCTTCGCGGTATTCATCTTTGGGTTCGGTCGAAGATGCGGAACAACTTGCAAAAAATCTGGATATCGCAACCGTAACTCTCCCTATTGAACACATGCATAGAGCATTTGAAAGAACAATGAGCGACAGTTGTTTGGAAGCAACTGGGCTCACAGATGAGATTGTCCAAGCACGAATACGCGGATTACTTTTAATGGCTTGCGCGAACCATGATGACGCATGGCTTCTTG
>JACNLR010000164.1 GCA_014381385.1 Planctomycetota bacterium
TGCCCTGTACTTCGGAAATTTCTACCTAGTGGAATCACAGTCCCTTCACCATAATGCTCTTCAAAATCAAGGATATTAGAGATGTCTGCCCCACGCCAAGCATAGATAGATTGGTCAGGGTCTCCTACGACACATATATTCCTATGATTCGCTGCGATTTTGTTTGCGATGACAAATTGCGTGTGGTTTGTATCTTGATACTCATCAATCATAACGTACTGATATCGATCTTCTAATTGTTGTCGAACTTCGTGATCAGATTCAAGTAATCTCGCAGTATGAAATAACAGATCGTCAAAATCAACCGCGTCATTCCCGCGTAGGATGTCATCGTATGCCCTGTACATCTTTGCAATCGACTTAGAATAAAAATCAAATGCTTCGTTCTCAAACGTATCAACATCAATCAATTTATTTTTTGCCGCACTAATTGCTGCAAGCACTGATGCTGGACGCCAATTTGAGTTATTCATCTGACACACTTTAAGTGCTTCTTTTACTGCACTCTTTTGGTCTGCTGTGTCGTAAATCGTGAACGTGTTTGTGCCAATAATTCTGTCACCCCAATCACGGAGTATACGGGCACCAAATGCGTGAAACGTTGAAACAGTTAACCCTCTCGCTTCCAAAGAATGTTGCACGAGAAGATCGTGAACACGGTTGCGCATTTCTTGCGCTGCTTTATTCGTAAACGTCAATGCTAAAATTTGCCACGGTGGAATCCCTTGTTCAATCAAGGATGCAATTCGTCTCGAAACAACAGTTGTTTTCCCTGAGCCCGGACCCGCAAGCACCAGAAGTGGTCCACTTGAATGTGCCACTGCTCGTTTTTGTGATTCTGTTAACTCGGTTGTTTTGGCATCCGTGCGCGTCATCGTTGCAGTGTAATGCCATCATTGCAATTCTCGACTCAGAACCCCATTTATTCGCTAAAAAGAGATACCTGAAGACCCTAAATCTATGACTTGACAGCATATCCACACCCATATTGCTGTTTTTGCTTTTGTAAGTGCCGATATTAAAGGGGCTTAGAACTAAATAAAAAGAGACCCCAGATTTTGTGGTTTAGGGAGTTGCAGACGCAAGATGTAGTAGTACGATAAGCAGTTGTGGAAGATACCCAAGAAAGAATGTTGAAACGGTTACAAAAGCCAAAAAACACGGGAAAAACCACACTTGGAGTCGTTTTTTACAGGAAAAACGAGTGTTTTAGTGATGTAGCGATGTATGGGTAAAGAGGTGAGCAGATGACAGTCCTTTGTGACAGACAAATAGAAAATTTGATTTCAATTGAACCGTTTCAACAAAATAAACAACGATCCGGAACGGTTTCTTATGGTGTATCAAGTTATGGGTATGACGTACGAGTAGGTACAAAGTTTAAAATTTTTACAAATGCAACGAGTGGCGGACTTGCAGTCATCGACCCAAAGAAATTCACTGACGATTTATTTGTAAGTGTTGACACGGACTCAACAGGTCTCGACCACATCATTATTCCACCAAACAGTTTTGTGCTTTGCGAAACTGTTGAGGTGTTTGAAATTCCACGCGACGTACTTGCAATATGTGTAGGCAAGAGCACGTACGCAAGGTGTGGGCTCATCGTGAACGTGACGCCACTTGAGCCACAATGGCGTGGAAAAATCACGCTAGAAATCAGTAACACCACACCACTCCCAGCCAAAATTTATGCGAACGAGGGCATAGCACAACTCATATTCCTTCAAGCATCTCAGGTTTGCGATATCAGTTATGCGGACAAAAATGGTAAGTACCAAGATCAAAAAGGCCTTACCCTTCCAATGGTGGACTCCTAACCCGTTGGATTTTTACCACAGAGAACTCCCCCCAATTTAGTAAGTAAGACAGGCAACAAGATAGTTAGAAAAGCACGGAAGCAAAACAATAAAGATGAACATACAAAGAAGATTTACAACAGCAGGCGAACTCGTTTGGGACAGTCTTGAGTGGTCCACTCGCTCAACAAAAATTACGAATGCTGACGGGTCAGTTGTTTTCGAAATGAACAACGCTGAAATTCCAGCCTCGTGGAGCCAACTATCGGCTGACATCATGGTGAGCAAGTATTTTCGCAAGGCGGGCGTTCCTCAGATGAACGAAGACGGTACACCTCAACTCGACGATGCAGGCAAGGCCGTAACGGGTCCTGAACATTCAGCACGCCAAGTAATCCACCGCCTTGTTGGCTGCTGGAGAAGTTGGGGAGAATCACATGGCTACTTTGACACACCAGAAGACGCTGAAGCCTTTTACGATGAACTTTGCTGGATGATGCTTAACCAAGTCAGTGCACCGAACAGCCCACAATGGTTTAACACAGGGTTAAATTGGGCATACGGCATTTCTGGTCCTGCGCAAGGTCACTTCGTTTCCGACCCTGAAACAGGAGACGTTTCCCAAGCAGATGACGCGTATTCCCACCCACAACCGCACGCTTGTTTTATTCAAGCCGTCAGCGACGATCTCGTCAATCAAGGTGGAATCATGGATCTATGGACACGCGAAGCGCGTCTCTTTAAGTATGGTTCTGGTACAGGCTCAAATTTCTCCAACCTCCGAGGTGGCGATGAACCACTTTCGGGTGGGGGTAAATCAAGCGGACTGATGAGTTTCCTAAAGATTGGTGACCGCGCTGCGGGAGCAATTAAATCCGGTGGTACCACAAGGCGTGCCGCAAAGATGGTTTGCCTTGATGTTGACCATCCAGACATTGAAGAATTTGTAAGTTGGAAAGTACGTGAGGAGTTAAAAGTTGCTGCGCTCGTCGAAGGCATGAAGCACCTTACCAAAGAACAAAAACAGCAAGCAAAAGACATGGACCTCGTCCTCGATTACGATTTTAATGGAGAAGCGTACCAAACAGTCGCTGGTCAAAACTCAAACAACTCCGTTCGACTTTCCCATGATTTCCTTGAAGCTGTTGATCGTGAAGAGGACTGGGATTTGATTCGCCGCACGGATGGAGAAGTGTCGCGTTCCATCCCTGCACGCGGTCTTTGGAACACCATTTGTGACGCTGCTTGGCACTGCGCAGATCCGGGTGTTCAATTCGATACCTCTATCAATGATTGGCACACTTGCCCAAAAAGCGGTCGAATCAATGCATCCAATCCATGCAGTGAATATATGTTCTTAGATGACACTGCATGCAATCTCGCTTCACTGAACTTACTCAAATTTTACGATAGCAGCACTCGCATGTTCGATGTTGATTCTTTTGAACACGCTATTCGACTCTGGACAATCGTACTTGAAATCTCTGTATTAATGGCTGCTTTCCCTTCGGAAGCTATCGCTCATCAAAGTTGGCGTTACCGAACGCTCGGCCTTGGATTTGCAAACTTAGGTGCAATGCTCATGCAAGCAGGTATTGCTTACGATAGCGAAGCTGGTCGTGCAGTTTGCGGTGCAATTACCGCTACGCTAACGGGTCGTTCGTACGCAGTCAGTGCAGAAATGGCTGGTGAACTTGGTCCCTTTGAAGGTTTTGCTGATAACGCAGAAGATATGCTGCGCGTAATTCGAAACCACCGTCGAGCAGCTAACGGTATTACTCGAGACAGTGGCGAATACGAAAAACTAAGGCTTGCACCCGTACCAATTAATCACGCACTTTTCCATGATGAAACTATTAACATCACAAATGCGGGTGCTATGCTTGGTCGTGCTGTGCAGGCGTGGGACGAGGCGCTAGACCTTGGTCAACGTCATGGTTTCCGAAACGCACAAGTTACAGTCATCGCCCCAACTGGCACAATCGGATTGTTGATGGACTGCGACACAACCGGCGTCGAGCCAGACTTTGCATTAACAAAATTTAAGAAACTCGCAGGTGGTGGGTATTTCAAGATTGCGAATCAATCTTTAAAGCCCGCTCTCTTGGCACTTAACTACAGCGCACACAAAGTTGAGCAAATGATGCTCTACGTCATGGGCACGCTCTCGCTTGACACGCCGATGCCAACTACCGTGACAGACGATGGCGAAGAGATTGCATTCAAATCGTTCCTACTCGAAAAAGGGTATACCGAAAAAGACCTCGACGCGATGAACGATTCACTCCCTACGGTGTTTGAGTTGTCCTTCGCATTCGCATCGTGGACAATGCCCGAACACGTCCTTGAAGCTCTCGGCACAACACGAGAAGAAGCAACAAGTGATTCTTCATTCAGCGGGCTCAAACTTCTCGGGTTAACAAGCGATGAGATTACGGAGTTGAACCGTCGAATCTGTGGTACTGGCACAATTGAAGGCGCTCCCGGGTTAGCCGAGGAGCACCTTTGCGTGTTTGATTGCGCTAATCGTTGCGGCGAAACTGGTGTCCGTTATATTGCAGCGGAAGGTCACATTCGAATGATGGCTGCTTGTCAACCCTTTATCACAGGTGCAATTTCCAAAACAATTAACCTTCCAAATGAAGCAACTACACAAGACATTGCAAAATCGTACTGGCTCAGCTGGGAACTTGGACTAAAGGCAAACGCACTCTACCGAGATGGTTGTAAGTTAAGTCAACCTCTCAACGCAAAAGCAGATGTCGACATTGACGATGATGAAGACGAAGTAGAAATTGCAGCAGCCCACACAGAAATTGCAAATGAAGTCGTTGCTGCTGCTGACATGGCAATAGATGATCAACCACGAGTCATCGAAAAGATCGTCGAAAAGATCATCGAAAAGCCAATGCGAAGAAGACTTCCAGATACCCGAAGAAGCATCACGCACCACTTTAATGTAGCAGGTCACGAGGGATACCTCACCGTAGGCATGTACGATACGGGTGGTCCTGGTGAACTTTTCATCACAATGTCCAAAGAAGGATCAACCATCGGCGGACTAATGGATAGCTTGGGAACTGCAATCAGCGTTGCATTACAATACGGCGTTCCGATTGAAAGTTTGGTGAGCAAGTTTGCTTACCAACGCTTTGAACCACAAGGCATCACAACAAATCGTGATATTCCATTTGCAAAAAGTCTAGTAGATTACATTTTTCAATGGATGGGGATGCAATTTATCGATGGCTACAAAGAAGCAAATCTGCCAAATCGTGCAACAACTTCTACGCTGCCAAAACAAGAAACAACGCGACAGACCACAACAGTCAAGGAGGACACACGATGGTCAGAACAATCAGCCAGCGATACCGTTACAACACCCCGCGATTCTGTGAGCACAGGACTTGGTGGCATTACGCCCAAGGTCAACACCGGATCGGCGAAGACCGCGGTTGTTGTGCAACAGACGTACGACCGTGTGCGCATGCAACTATCAAAGAGCGAACAGGCAGAGGGCGAACTGCAGGTAGAAGAATTGACAATGCAGTCATCGCTTAGTCAATCAAATGCAAAAATGCAAGGTGATGCACCGGCCTGCCCATCGTGTGGTGCAATTACTGTTCGAAATGGAACCTGTTACAAATGTATGAACTGCGGCGATTCGCTGGGATGTTCATAAGAAATTGGAGAGAACTGGCTGGGAGTTTTTGGAGTGAAACACGGATGACTGATGATGTACAAGTAAGAGGAAGGAACCACTTACTTGAGCGGTGCGCCGATGGAACGGTGGCTCCCTCACGTTTCGTTCTTAAACGGAACACCATCCTCAGAGAATATTGCTCCAAAAATTGTGACCTTCGCCCAGATCAAGGATGAACTGAGGCACCTGTGCGGAGTTCCCAACCTTCGGTTGGGGAAACTCCTTCTCTTCCCCCTCCTGAGATGGACCCACCACCATCTTAGGGGGGTTTTTCTTTGCCCTCTAGGCTAGAGTAACAATCCTGAAAATAAGATTGTCATTTTAAAAGATAAACTGTAACCAGAGAAACTGCCGCCTGCTTTAGGTATTTGAAACTTCCTCTTAAACCGATTACATCATTTTTCGTTACAATTCTCGTTTATGAATTTCACCAATTATTTACCTGTATTGCTTATCATTCTCATGGCTGTTGGCTTTGCGATAGTGAATATTCTTGCTTCAGGATTGCTTGGTCCAAAAAGATCCGGCAAGGTAAAAGACTCCTCGTACGAATGTGGCATGGATCCGATCGGGACTGCTCGAAAAAGGTTTAACATCCGCTTTTACATACTAGCGATGACATTCCTTGTGTTCGATATCGAAATTATCTTCCTCTACCCATGGGCTGTTGATTTTTCACAACTTGCCCAAGGAAGCACGGAGGCAACCCTATTCCTTGGACGAATTCTATTTTTCCTCGGTACTTCGATCGTCGCGTATATTTATGCATGGAAAAAGGGTGTATTCAACTGGGACTAATCCCAGTGATTTTAAGGTAGAATGTCCCGCCCACCCGAAATTCGGGTGTCACCGTAGCATTGCGGGGTGTAGCTCAGCTTGGCAGAGCGCTTGTTTTGGGAACAAGAGGCCGCAGGTTCAAATCCTGTCACCCCGACTTACAAATAACCCCGCATCCTTCGATGCGGGGTTATTTGTAAGTCGTTAAGCCGCTCGTTTCACTCGCGTCTTTGTGTTCTCAAGAATAGAGGGAATGAAAGAGCGAAGCGCCCGTTCATTCCCTCTATTCTTTCGCCCACGGTGACTGATTTGGCCCAATCAATTGCTACCGCAATTGAGTGTGGCAAATCCTGTCACCAGAAAGTGCGAAGCGCCCGTTCATTCCCTCTATTCTTTCGCCCACGGTGACTGATTTGGCCCAATCAATTGCTACCGCAATTGAGTGTGGCAAATCCTGTCACCAGAAAGTGCGAAGCGCCCGTTCATTCCCTCTATTCTTTCGCCCACGGTGACTGATTTGGCCCAATCAATTGCTACCGCAATTGAGTGTGGCAAATCCTGTCTTGTGCGAAACCCTCTTTAAGCGTTTGTATCGGACGGTAGAAGAATAAAATGTGGGTTTTTCGCAGTTTTTTTGAAATGTTTGACGCATTTTGTGGCATAGTAGGTTGTTGTATTCCATGTTCTACTGAGGAAATGATCTTTGGGATAAAAGATGAGAAAGATGTTCAAGATAATTTCAATAACCGCTGCGATAGTGTTCACTTCTAGCCTTGCTACTAGTAAGCCGCTTGGCCCTGTAGGCGACGATTGCAGTACTGCACTAATCGCCTACGATGGCGCGAACTCGTTTGATACCACGAACGCCACACCAAGTATGCCAGAACCAGACGAAAGTCAATGCGCTGGCACTGAGTTAAATTGGAATTTGAGCCCTGATATTTGGTTCTTGTATGTACCAACCACTTCAGGTTTACATAGGTTTACAACATGCGATGCAGCGAGCTACGACACTTCTATGGCACTCTACGAATTGAATTGCAGCAATCAGGTTGCTTGTAACGGCGATGACACTATTGTTGACAATAACTGTCAAAATTTTCATTCAACAATTGAATACCCTCTCACTGCTTTGACTGCCTATTACGTTCGTATTGGTGGATGGCAAGGAGGCACCGGAACCGGTACGCTAACTATTGACCCGTCAAATGGTGGAGGTAGCAACATTTGGTATGTCAATGAAAGCAACGTAGCGCCTGGGGGTGGAACTGATTGGGCTACAGCGTTTCTTGATTTGCAAGACGCACTTGATGTTGCGCAAAGCGGTGATCAAATTTGGATTGCGCAAGGCACATATACACCTAGTGACTTAAATTCGTCTACCGATCCAAGAGAAGCTTCGTATAGATTGATTGCAGGCGTTGAAATCTACGGAGGTTTTTCTGGGATTGAAGACGATGTAGATTTACGACGACCCCAAGATTTTAGGGTTACATTAACTGGAGATATCAACAACAATGATGACAACGGTGGTGACAATAGTGAAAACGCATACCACGTATTGACAGCTGACAACTTGGTTGGAATCTCACCTATTCTTGATGGTGTATACGTCACTGCCGGCAATGCAAACAGCTATGGAAATAATAAATTTGGCGGTGGGCTTCTTGTTGAGAATTATGCTGCTGCATCTCTAGCGTATCCGGATATACACCAAACACATTTTATCTTTAACGATGCCCTTTACGGTGGTGCGGTAGCAATTGCAGATTCGTTCGGTGCAGTCTCACTTACAAGGTGCGTCCTTTCAAATAATATGGTTTCGGAATTCGGCGGTGCGATTATAAATCAAGGATACTGCAGAATTGATAACTGCCTTCTTGTTGCCAACGCAGCCGAAACAGCTGGTGGTGCGATTTACAGCACAGGTTCAGATGTTGTATTAGTTGGCTCAACAATTGTGCAGAACGTATCAAACTTCGTTGGCGGGTTGTATTTTACGCATGGAGATATCGACGCAACGAATAACATAATTTGGGGAAACGAAGATAGAGTTGGCAATAACGATGAGATTTATTTAATGGGCGGAACTTGGACTGGCGATTACAATTGCATCCAAAATATAGATCAGAACCTTGCTGGACCTAATAGTATTCCGGATCACCCTCGTTTTCTGAATGAATTTGGTGACGACGGCCTTCCAAGAACTGGGGATGAAAACTTCCATTTACTTCAACAATCTCCATGTATTGATGTTGGAGATAACTCAGTCGTAGTAGTAACGGAAGACCTTATTGGTAACGACCGAATAATTAATGATCCGTACACTCTGCCTGACACTGCTGTCGTTGACATGGGTGCTTACGAGCACGTTGAAGAATCCAACGATGTTTGGATTTGGACGGGCTGGAATAGTTTTTGGTTTTACGATGAACTAAACTGGCTGCCACAGGGTGTTCCCTATGCCATATCAACTACATTATTTAATACAAATGGAGTCGGTTTTTGTGATTTTGATGGAAACGCAGAGATTAATAGGTTACTTGTAACGGAGGGTAGTTATACCATTTCCCTAAACTGGAACCTGCTCACTCTAGATTCTTCTTCGCAGATACTCCAAGTTGACGATTATAGAACTGGCGCTTCAGTATTCATAAAAGAAGGCACGATTCAAACTGCGTATCCACTTCCATTAAACGGTGGGGATATTACATTACAACAGATTACACTTGATGTCGGCGAACTTCTGTTGAGTAACAATACATTTTTAAGTTTTGATGGGCACATCTTAGGTAACGTCACCAACGAAGGGAGCACGTTGTCGCCTTCGGGAGACAGCATAGGGACATTCACTATTGACGGGAACTTACTAAACTCCGGTGATGGTGAACTAACTGGTAGACTTGTTGGCTCCATGCCATTTAACATAAATGGGCTTTCGGCTGGAGTTTCCCACGACTACTTAGAAGTCACCGGTGCTATAGATATGACCTGTTCTTTTGAATTACTGTGGAGAAATTTCACTCCAATTGCAGGGAATGCAATCGACTTGATGACTGTTGGATCTGCAACAGGCGAGCCCACGCTAATCTATAATTCAGGATTGCCCTCGCATCTTGCTATCCGATGGATAACCCCGACTGCTCTTCGGGGTGGTGAAGAAGTTGTTGTCGAAACTACGGGTCCAATTTTGTTTGATGTTGGTAATGCTTTAGCACTTACAACAGAAACTCCAAGTGATATCGTTGTTGGAGATTTCAATAATGATAATTATCCCGATGTTGCAATCTCTGTTTCGGCAGCGGGTGGTGCGACTGGAAGCGTTGTTGTTCTTACAAATAATGGAATGAGCGGCGCTACTTGGCTCGGGTTAAGCGCAGGCACCCCAATCACGGTTGGCGTTGACCCGTTGGATATTGAAATCGGTGATTTCAACGGTGATGGTACCGCAGACGATCTTGTTGTTGCAAATAATGGGGATGATAGTGTTTCAATTCTTTCAAACGATGGCTCTGGGGTTTTTACAAAAACAGATGTGTCAACATCTCCAGACACAGGACCGCTGTACATTGCGGTTGTTGACTTTGTTTCAAATGATTTGCTAGGTCTTGACGATATTGTTGTCGCTTGTAGTTCTAACAATGCAGCGGTTTTACATAATTCATCTTCATTAGGCTCACGGGCGATTTCTTTTGCGCATGTTAATTCCGTTGCAATTCCAACGCCTGGAGGAATCTCGCCAGGAGATGTAACAACAGACAAAGACTTTGACATTATAGTTCTTGATCTTGCCAACGACAAACTCCGATTGATGGAAGGCAATGGCGATGGCACCGTCGCAACAGTACCTCTTGGCGATCCTGTTGGTAACCCACTGCCTGAGAATGCAGGACCCATTGGTCTTGTACTTGCGGATCTTGATGGAGATGCTATTGATGACGCAATCACAGTTAACGAGTCGGTCGGTTCTTTGAGTGTGCTCCTAGATACAGGAGATGCATTTGGAAATGCTTCCTCATTTGATGTTGGCACAAGCCCTCAGTCGATTGTAGTACATGATTTCGATAACGATGGTGATAATGACTTAGTTGTTTCCATGATAGGTGATGTTTCTGGTAACCGAGAGTTAACAGTAATTCGAAACGATACGGTTGCTACCGTTATATTTTCTGAAGGTGACGCTTTTGGCTCTGGTAGTGAACCAGTCATGGTCGGTCATGGGGACTTTGATCGTGACGGACTTGAAGACCTTGTAAGTTTGATTGATTTGAATCCGATCGCGAGAAACAACTCCCCAGCAATTTCAGTGTTTTTCAATGTTACCGAAGAAGTTGTTGATTGCCCTGCTGATATTGATGGTGATGGCAATGTTGCCGTTTCAGATATTCTTGCACTAATCGGCGCATGGGGCACTATTGATCCAGACCTTGATATAGATGAAAGCGGCTTAGTTGACGTTGGAGATATACTCCTTGTCGTAAGCAACTGGGGCACTTGTCCGTAAATCCGTAGTTCCGATAACGAGATATTTAACCCCTTCTCGGTGTTTTTCATTGACATTCTATCGGAAATGTGCATTGCTTAACTTATGTATGCAACCCAAACGATCAGTGGGCGAATCTAATGATGTCCGTTTTGGAATTACAAATGAATTTGCTAGAACACAAGAAGAGATTACCAGCAATTCTAACATTCATATGTTGTTATTTGTGTAGTGTTTCAGCCTTTGCCAAACCAATCGGAAACCCACGTGGAACCCCTTTTGTTTGGTATGTTGATAGTACGCAAGTAACAATTGGCGACGGTAATTCTTGGAGTACTGCCTTTAGCGATTTGCAAGACGCGCTCGATTCAGCATCAAGTGGCGAAGAAATTTGGGTTGCAGCAGGCACATATATACCTTCTAATCTGAACGGTTCAACCGATTTTCGTGATGCAAGTTTTCACCTTACCAATGGCGTTGCAATGTTTGGTGGCTTCAATGGCACTGAACTTTTTAAAGATGACCGCGACCCTTCAGTGAACATCACCACCCTAAGCGGTGATTTACAGCAGGATGATAATTCTGGAGGTGACATATCTGACAATGCAAGGCACGTCGTCACTGTCAGTACAAATGATCCATTGACGCTTCTTGACGGTTACGTAATCAGAGGTGGCAATGCAGATGGAGCAACGGGTGGCGGCGGGATTATTTTTGTTTCAGCGATCAATCCTTCCATTAACAATTGTACATGTGTTGAAAATGTATCGACAACAAGTGGAGGCGCATTGCTTTTGCAGGTGTCTACCGGAGTTACGGTAACAGATTCACTTGTTCAATCAAACATATCAGAACATACCGGCGGTGCTATTGCGATTAGCGAGAACTCAACGATTTCAATCAATAAATGTAAATTCAGAGAAAACCAAAGTAATACTGGGGGTTCTATTCTCAATGCTGGGAACCTTACAATTTCAAATTCATTACTCACCGCAAATTACGCAACAGATAAAGGCGGCGCTATTTCTTCTCTGGATACAGCAACATTGCTGCGTATTGTGAACTGCACAATTACGCAGAACGTATCTACACATACCGGCGGTGGAATCGTAATTGGTTCGGGCTTACTCGAAATCGCAAACTCCATAATATGGGGCAACGTGCACCTCTCTGGGGACGATGCATTTGCGCAAATATTGGCTATTAATTCTCCTTCACCCATTCTGATAACTCACTCTTGTGTTCAAAATCTAGAAGATGGTCTTATCGGTACTAGTAACATTAATGCGAATCCTCGTTTTTATGACCAACTTGGCCCAGACGGTGAACGTGCTTCTGGTGATGAGGACTTTAGCCTCCTTGCTACCTCCCCTTGTATTGATGCTGGAGTAAATGCGGATGCAATTGGGCTTCAAGATGTTGTAGGCAATGCAAGATATATCGATGATCCTTATACGGATGATTCGAATGGCTCGGGAACACCCCCAATTGTTGACATGGGTGCATACGAATACAACCCAACAGGATTGGCTGATGTTGGCGGGATTGTAATTTGGAATACGCAAAGTGGTTCCTTCTCGGATGCAGCAAACTGGTTCCCGCAGCGAGTACCCACACAAAGTGACATTGCCCTGTTCAATTTAGACAGCGAAATAGAAGTAACTGTTGCCACAAATATTACCGTCAGTGCAGTTGTAGTTACACAAGGAGAAATTGACCTAGATATCCCTAACATTGATTTTACCGTTGAAGCAAGTACATCCCCAGTGCGAATTCTCGCGTTTGGTGACGATAGTAAATTAACAGTTAAAGGAGTAAATGGGCGCTTTATCATTCCAAATGCGTATATTCAAATTGGCGGAGACGATGACGATGATGATTTTGATGACTTCTTTGAAGTTGAAGATTACGCGGAACTCATCGTTGGACTTTTGCGAATACTAGATGGTGGAACATTTCATGGAGGCGTTGGTGATGCTGTAATTACTGCGGAGGTTCGTAACACTGGTGGTGCAGTAGATCCAAGCGGCTTAGAGCCAGGACTCTTGGTAATCAACGGGGATTACAGTGCAATTCCACAAGACGAAACAGATCCAGAGAGCAAAGGAATGCTTCTGATTACATTCGATGATACATCCAGTTCAGGACATACATTTGACACACTAACGGTTAACGGAACTGCAAATATCGGTGGCGTGCTTGGAATGCAATTCAAAAATGATTACCCAGCTGTTCAAGGAGATATATTTAACATCATCACTTCTTCAACTTTGACAGGCACGTTCGACACTGTTTGGTCAACTGGATTACCTTCAAATCTTTACTGCGAGTGGCTTACAACTTTAGGCGTACGGGGAACTGGCGGTGGTGGTATCGGTAGTGGCAACCCTATAACATTTGATGCTCCCATGTCTACATCAATCTCAAATGACCCAACTGGAATCGTTGTTGCTGATTTTGATAGCATAAATGGAATTGACGTAGGAGTTGTTATTCCAAACAGTGATCCCCTACTCCCTGGGAGCGTTTCGATATTACTTAATAATGGATCAAGTGGTGGAATCTGGCAGGGTTTCACCCCAGCACCTTCGATAGCAGTCGGGGTAATTCCAAGAGATATTGCTATTTCTGATTTAGATGGCGATGGAGATGTCGACATCGTTGTTGCAAACTTTGATGACAACACAATTTCAACACTATTCAACGATGGCAGTGCTTCCTTTACAACCTCAACGTACGCAACTGCTGATGGTCCAGCAACGATTGCAATAGCCAATTATTTTGAAGACGGATTATTTTTAAATGATATCGCTGTCGGTTGCAAGTTGTCAGGTACACCATCTATTAGCGTCATGCATAATCAATCTACTGCAGGAATAAGAGGCTCTTCGTTCACTTGGATTAACTCCATCAACATTCCACTTCCTAGTGACATCCTACCTGGCGATGTTACAACCGATAAGGATTTTGATTATGTAGTTTTAGGAGAAGCCGATGAGTCAGTTACCGTGTATTCAGGAAATGGTAATGGTGGTATTTTCTTTGCTTCGACTTTGGTAACTGGTTTGCCATCTGGTAGCGGTGCAATTTCTGCTGAATTTTCAGACCTCAACAATGATGGACTAGATGATTTAGTAACTGTGAATAACAGCGGAGGATCTATCAGTCTTTTGCGAAATGAGGGTACGTCTTTTGGCATGCCTAGCACAGTAACAATTGGCACATCTCCAGAGGCTTCAATTGTCAATGATCTTGACAACGATGGTGACGACGATTTAATTGTTTCAGTTATTGGAGCAACTTCATTGCAACGGGAACTTATGATTATACGGAATGATACCTCTGATCCAGCGACAATTACCCTGACTGACATTGGCACTCCGCAAGCCTCAGGTTTTGTTCCAACACACGTATCAACGGGTGATTTTAACAGTGACGGTTACGAAGATATCGTTTCAATTACTGAGGTAGTTCCACTTACTGGACACGCAGCACCTGCTGTAACTGTGATGCTCAATACCACTGTAACGAGTTGTGCTGCAGACTTTGATGGCGAAGGAAACGTTGCGGTTGCAGATTTGCTCCAACTCATCGCCGCTTGGGGAGCATCTGGTGGTGCAGAGGACCTTGATGGGAACGGAATCGTGAACGTTGCAGATATACTCATCCTCATAGCCGCGTGGGGTCCCTGCTAGTTGAACTGCCGCTTCACTGCCACTCTCGTATGATGTGCAGGAAATGCTACAAAGACTGCCTCGAGAAACAAATACGACACCTCAAATGAAACGGTTTCTATTGGATGTAGAAGCAAGTGGCTTTGAGGGTGCAATTGCAACGGATGAGTGCGCTAGAACAATTGCTTCAACCGATAACTCCATTTGGCAGGTTCTTCCGCAAGTTGTCATCGCTCCCAAATCGCAGACAGGTGTTGCACAGGTTGTCAAAATTCTATCAGACAAGGCGCATAAATCGATTTCGATTACCCCAAGAGGTGGCGGCACGAGTACCGCTGGGCAAACACTGACAAACTCCATCGTTCTTGACTGCAAACGATATATGCATCGCATTTTAAAGTATGACACTGCATCAAAGAGAGTAACTGTGGAATGCGGAGCGGTTTTAGAACAAGTCAACGATGCACTGAAACAACACGGCGTCATGCTTGGACCAACCGTTGCAACTGCATCAAGGGCTACTATCGGCGGTATGATCGGAAACGATTCAGCCGGCAAAGGTTCGCAAGTCTATGGCAAAATGAGCGATTGCGTTGTCAGCCTTAACACAGTAATTCGCGGGGGTACTACGTTTAATAATGACCTACATCTTATCGATGCTATCAAGCAGGCATGCAATGCTGCCCGCCCACACTTTCATTCAAACTGGCCGAACCTCTCTCGCTTCGTAAGTGGATACAACCTGCCAATGGCTTGGGACGGTGAATCGTTCGATAGCAACCGTATATTCTGCGGTTCTGAGGGAACACTCGGCGTAACTACTTCTGCAACTTTACAGTGTGTTGCTATTCCAAAAAATCAACAACTTTTACTATTGTGTTTCGATTCTTTTGACCGCGCACTTCGCTGCGGCGTTGACCTTGCGAAACTTCGCCCAACTGCAATTGAAACTGTCGATGAAATGGTACTGCAAACTCTACGTACCGATACGAGTTGGCACTCCGTTTCCCAACTCCTTAGCGATGCAAGGGACGACGTTAACGCAATCCTCTTCGTTGAGAGCAACGATGTGTCCAACCTTCTTGATGTTGCAAAGGCACACAATCCTATCTTATCCAGTGTGTTGCTTGATCCAGAATCGCAAAACATTGCATGGTCATTCCGTTCAAGAAGTGTTGGATTGCTATCCTCGCTCTCCGGAGATAAGCGGCCGGTTCCATTTGTAGAAGATTGTGCCGTTCCACCAGAAAACCTTGCTGATTTTGTCTTAGCATTCAAAAATTTATTAGCACAGCATGACATACGCGCGGGCATGTTTGGCCATGTTGACGCAGGTGTCATACATATCAGACCAGCGTTGAATATGTGCCGCGAGAGTGACCGAGATAAGATCCGCCCCATAACTGAGGAAGTTGTTGCACTTGTTCACTCTTTTGGAGGTGTGCTTTGGGGTGAGCACGGCAAGGGCTTCCGCAGTGCTTTGGGTCCAAGAATTTTTGGAGATGCAATTTGGGAACAACTGTGCAATGTAAAAAGGGCTTTTGATCCATATAATCAGTTTAACCCTGGCAAAGTTGCTGTTCCAGACACAACCTATTCCATAGCATCAATTACAACACCTACACGCGGAGAACGAGATGAACACAGTGCAGCAATTCCAATTCTCTCAAACGCCAAGGCTTGTGATGGAAACAGTGAATGTCAATCCGTTTCATTATCTAATAAAATGTGCCCAACATATAGAGCTACCGATGACCCTGCGCAAAGTCCAAGAGGTCGCGCTGATGTGTTACGGCACTGGCTTAACAGATTGGACCCATCGAAAGCACCAAAGAAATTTTCGTTGTTTAGGCGACTATTACACTCTGGCAACAGTGACGATTTTAACCACGACGTAAAAGCAGTGCTGGATGGTTGTAATGCATGCAAGGCTTGTTCTTCGGGCTGCCCTGTGCAAATTGATATTCCAAAACTTCGTTCTGAATTTTATAATCTCTATTTTGCTCGATACCTACGACCACTGAGCGATTTAGTTTGGCTTTATATGGAACGATCTATTCCATTTCAAAACATATTGCCTTCGCGTTTCATAGCATCTATGCTTGGCGTTTGCGATGCTCCTAAGCCAACATACGAACTTAAAAAACTGGTAAACATTTCAACACCGCAGCAAATCGTAAACGAGAAGCCAGATGTCGTGCTTTTACAAGATACATTCACTACGTATTACCGCCCTGCCCCATTCTTAGCGATGCTAAAGATCCTACATCATCTTGGAAAAAGAGTTGCAGTCCTACCAGTTCGTCAAAATGGAAAGGCGTTGCACGTCAGGGGCTCTCTGAAGGCGTTCAACAAAGTGGCCAATGACAATATTGCATGGCTCACACCGATTCAGCGCGCAAGCGTACCCATCGTCTGCATCGACCCCGCTGCAACCCTCCTTTGGAGAGATGAATATCCTACGAACAGTATCGAAGTTTTACTTCCCCAAGAGTGGCTACTTAAACAAGATGTTTCGACTGTAACACTAGAAGGTAGTTGGCGGTTGTTTCCACATTGCGTTGAAAATGCAACAGAATCCAAGAGTAGCAATCAATGGAAAATGTTTTTTGAATTGATTGGCGGCAATCTCAATGTAATTGAAACCGCTTGCTGTGGTATGGGCGGGTTGTTTGGCCACCAAAAAGAACACAAACAAATATCGCTCGATATTTGGGACTTACATTGGGCACCACACAAGCCAGTTCATTCCGATTCACTAGCCACGGGCTATTCTTGCTATGCACAATCTAAGCGCATAGAGAATATACATTTACGACATCCACTTGAAGTAATAGCGTCTACCATTCGTTAACTGCAGCGACTGAAGGTCGAAGTCCAGGGACGTCTTTTATCTGCTCATCATTCAATACCATTCGCAAGCGCATTCGAAGCCGGTCATTTAACTCTTTACGTTCAAAACGAAGTGTTTCCAACCGGAGTTGTCTGTGGATGTCTTCTTTGCTCATCATTCCATCGCCACTTTTAGCGGTGGCGTTTAACTGATGATTCGTAATCATTGATTCGCACAATGCCCAATAATCCGATCTGTACGCATCAGTAATCGCAGAGAGTTTACTTGCCTGTGCTGTTTCAAGTTCTGATATAGCATTTGCTGCACTCAACATAATCGTCAAGTCAGAGCCTTTTTTGAAGACATCAGGATACGCCTTAGAAACATACTCCATTCTAATCTTCCAAAAATCAGTTTCGGGAACTTTTGCTAGAAGAGAATCCATGACTGTTTGATTTGCAAGTAGCAAACTCCGCTTTGTATCACGAACGGATGTAAACGCAGTTTGCCATCTCTTTTGCATTGCTTGCGCACCCCTGCCCTCGGGTTTATTTTCACCCATTATCCACATCGCATCTTGCATGTGATTCAAGTCAGTAGTGGCTTTCACGAATGCAATATGTGAATCGCTCACTTTACTGTGATATCCTTGCATTGCATTTCGTATTGCTTGAATAGACTCTGGTGTTAAACCTTCTTGGAGATCCTCTGAAACATCGGACATAACGTATAGCCCAACAAGATCTATAGTATCGCCCTCACCGCCACGCCAACCGAACGGATCTTCGGGCGCTGCAGTACGTTGCCGTTCACGATGTTGCTCAAGCATCTTCAAATTCGCATCGTTGGGATCTAACGAAGTTATCGCAGCAAGATCAGCAAAAAAGGATTGGTCGAGCGTTGCAACTACTTCAGCAGCAACAGCACTAGCTTCACGAATAGTGCGTCTTCGCTTTCCAGTTGACAATTCTTCATCTTCTTGTATCGCTTTAGATTTTTTTGAAATATCTTTGTTCGCAAGACTATATTTTTCTCGGTATTCGTCATAAACAGCACCGATAATCATAGCACCACTTTCATCGAGTTCAAGAATCACTGCGGCTCGCTCTGAAAAAGATGGAGCAATTGGTTTTGGAATAGTTGCGCCCTCGTAGAGTTTTGTTGACTCAGTTTGTTCCAATGTACCCGAAAGTTCTTCGCTTGAGATTTCGATTGGTTCTCCTACAACAAAAGATGCACCATCAGAAGAATTGGAAACAACTTGTATTTCACCTGACTCTATCAACGCATCGAGTTCTTCTTGCGAAAGTTCACCGCCATCAGAAGTTGTAACTGCAACGTGCACGCCAGAGGAAGAATCACCACTGCTCACTATTGTTGTATTTGAAAAATCCGTCCCCATGGATTTTGTTTTTTTGGTGTCTTTTAGTCTTGCAACAAGGTCTTTCCCGAGTATGCCGTTTATTTTGGATTCGGTTGCTTCGATATAATCTTGCCTTTCTTGTTTGAACTTTACAAGTCTTTCATCGAATTCTGTGCCGACTTCCTCAGTTAGCGTTGCAATAGATTGGTGCTGCCGTGATTTTTCTAGCAAGTTTGCGTGTGCAGACGTACGTTTTTTCCACTTATTGCGGAATGTCTCACGTAGGGTTATGAGTTCCTCTTTCTTCCAATCTTCAATCTCGTCCATGGTAAGTGCACGGTCTATATACCCTTCAATTTTATTCCCACCTCGTACTGCATCGGTAAATGATCTTTTAAAATAATACCCCTGCAATTTGCGTGCATTTTCTTCATCAAGAATCGCATTTAGTTTTCTCCATGTGGACCAATTGAGTTGGCTAAGATTGTAGGCTTGTTTTAACAACGGCTTTAAAAGCAAATCTCCACGTACTTTTAAATCGTCGAGCGCTGTCTCATCCATCATAAACTGCATCATCATTGCCTGCTGGTCCATGTCTCGTAGTCCAAGTTCATCAATTTGATCAAGAGTAAGACTAACTGCCTCGATAATGGCGTTAAAACTCAGTTTAACTTGGTTGAGGTAACGTGTATCGTATTGATCCAAAAGTTCATCCAATTCAAAACTTGATTCAACATCAAGTCGCGAGAACAATTCACGCATGTGCGTTCTTGCACCTCTGTTCAATTCGCCCATGAGTTGTGTTGTGAAAATGTTGTACGCTTCTAGTTCACGAGCGATTCGCTCTCGATTGAGAATAACAAGTTGTTTTTCTGTCAACATCGCTACAAGTTCATCGAAGAATTGCGTGTCTGATCTGTGTATTGCAGACATAGCGCGTCTAGCTTGCTTGATGAGTCCCTCAACCATTTGTCTTTCTGGAATATTAAATTGCATGAATCCGAAGGTTTGGGCTGCCTCTGCGATTCCGTTCTCGAAGTCAGCAATCTCATTACTACGTACTCTTGCAAAATCAACTAGATACCGGTCGTACACTTCTAATATTGCTTCACGCTGCGCACTGGTCATGCCTAGTTCGTTTGACATATGCTCCAACTCGCGGACTTTAATTGGGTCAGTAAGAAGTGGAATGGCTTGTGCATTCGTTTCCTGCGCAAATGATAGTAATGACAAGATTAGAACAAGGATACCTGTATAAAGTTTATTTTTCATTCCAATATCTTAACACAAAAAGATAACGCAACGAGCGTAACTCGTTG
>JACNLR010000217.1 GCA_014381385.1 Planctomycetota bacterium
TTATAGGTACAGGTCTTTGCTTGGCCACTGGCTTTGCAAATGCTGATACAACGGAGGTAAACTCAGACAACGCGTCTGAATTTAGTTCAATGATTTCGTTTGGAGCGATGGAAGAACGAATTGAAATCGAGGACAGTGGAGGGTGGTATTTCGTTCCACAGATTGGGCTTAGTATGATTGGCGATGTTACCTACCCAGAGGGGAAATTTGCTATTAATACGACCACAGACATTTCATTCGATAATGGGTTGTTTTTTGGTGTGGGGATTGGATTTGAGTTGGGTAAGAACATCAGCCTGCAACTAGATGTAACAACGCAGAAGAATGATGTAAATCTTGATACAAATCTCATCCATACTGACACCGGTGGGGATTGGATGATAAGTGGACATCTTGAACAAACACCCGTCATTTTGAATTTGATTTGGCGGGGCGGTGATGGTGAAAGTGTAAAACCTCACCTTGGAGTAAGTATAGGCTCTACCTACTGCGACTCAAGTTTGACAGTGACTGATGATGGTGTCTTTCGCTCAAGTGGCGGCCCCTATAAATTTGGAGACGATGGCTGGAACATGTCATACGGATTCACAGCTGGAATAGGAATTGACATGTCACCTACATCAAATCTGTATTTTAATTACCGTTATTTACACGTTGATTACGACGACGAGCCACTTGATGTCCACAATGTTGGCATAGGCATAAGTTTCAGGTTCTAACTAACCATCCTTTTTAGACTCCCCAGCCGCCCACCTCTTTGGTGGGCGGTTTTTATGAATGCCGCATATTTCACACAATATTCGTTCTCGTTGTAGTATGCCCCACAAGGAGCAGCAGACGCATGGACAAGCGAAAGCGATGGTTGGCGTTTCGGGGACGATTATTCATCATCGTTGGTGTTGCAGCACTTCTCGTTGCTATGTTTTTACCCGATCAGATTCCAGCGCAACTCGCCCCGCTTGTCGTGGTTTTTGGTGTTGGATTCATCGCCCTTGCTGTTCCATGGCGCATTTGGCGCAACCTCCCCACTTGGTTCCATCGCGACGACACTTGGCTGTGATAAACGACCCGCGGGATTGATTCGACTTACTCTTTATTGCCCCCGCCAAGCAATCCACCGATACCACCAAGAACACCGTCAACTATCTTGCCCGCAGAATCGCCTATGCCTTGGATTGCGTTTCCGATTCCCAGTTGCTTAAACACTGGTAACGAGTTGATAAGACCCGTTACGTTTGAAAGCGCAAGTTTGGAAAACCCTTCGGCTGGGTGTTCAGAGAGGTGTTTCATAATGGCATGCGTAACGGCGCTCGTAATTGCTTCGGTTGCCACCTCTGCGTCGCCGTCAGTGCCAATGTTATGCATCACAATTTCTTTGATATGGGCAGTGACAGCACCTTTATCGAGAATCGTAAATTTACCGGAAGCAACTACTGTGATATCACGAATAGTGAGCGTTTCAATATTGAAAGGCGGTTCTGGGTGCGTCGCTTCGGGTGTTTTGTCAGATGAAATGTTGTTAACTAATGTTTCAATATTTGACTTCCCGTTGTGCTGCTGTAAATCAAGTGTCACGCCCGTCACCGTAACGGTTGGAATAACGACCTCTTTATCGAGCATTTGCAAAACACTAAACTCTATTTTTGCCTCATCCATGGTCAGCAACGTTGGTGTTTTTTCACTTACGAAGGATTGGGGGTTCGCAATTTTTATACCTTTAAGAGAAGACTCCTTTGTAAAAAACCCAACGTGGGCACTCTCGATAGAAAGCTTTACCCCAAGACCTTCAGAGCCCTTTGATTGAATGACCGACTGTGCCACTCCGTCGAGCACCATAATCCCAACAATTGAAAGACCAACTAAAACAATTACTGCAATCAATAAACCATTAATGATTTTTTTCTTCATCGTGGCATAATAACGTATCTCTGTGGTACGTCCTTAGTTGCGCCTTATTGGATGTTCAATAACTGAAATCCGGACGTTCACTCGCCAAAACGTTTTTCGATGCAATCCATAATGGAGCTAAGTCCCTGCTCTGCAATTTCGTAATAGATGGATCGGCCTTCGCGGCGACCAATAAGTAAGCCGCGGTCTCGCATTTTTCCAAGGTGCTCCGAAGCACCAGATGGAGGGATATTGCAGGCTTCGGCAAGTTCTCCCACGGTGTAACTTCCACCGAGCAACATCTGAATCATACGAAGGCGGTGTGGGTGGGCAACAGTGCGCAGACAGCCTGCGGCTTGCTCAAGAGATTCCATCGCCAAGAGTTCTGATTGTGTAGTTGTATGAATGACATCTGCCATATATCTATTGTATCGATACCTCTCGATGTGTCAAGTGTATTGTTGGGGTCAGACACCTTTGGTGCCCCCCCAAAAAATAATCCCAAACACGTCGTTTCACATACCATAAGTACATGATTCGTCCCTTCGGAAAACAAGATAAAAATCAGTGCTTGCGCATTCTGCGTGAAGTTGGGTGGATGGAAGGCAAGGACACTGATAAAGATGTCTTTGACGGATACATCAGTGATACCACTTCTTTTGTAACAGAGCTTGGTGGTGAGGCAGAGGTGTTGGTGTTAACGAGGCCCGGCCAAATGTTGTACCAAAACGTTGATTTACCAATGTCAGCGGTAACTGGCGTCCTCACAAGCAGAGTTGCAAGAATGCACGGACACGCTCTTAAAACTACCGCACATGCAATTGCCCAAAGTGCTACCGATGGCGCAAGTGTTTCTTTCCTTGGAATTTTCGACCAAGGGTATTACGATAAACTCGGATTCGGAAACCTAAACTATGTAAGAAATAGCACGATAGACCCTGCTTGTTTAAAGGTGCCAAAGTTAACACGCCAACCCACGCGATTAACCAAAGCGGATGCAGAAGCTATTCACAAGTGCAGACGTAACCGAAAACGAATTCATGGCGGGTGCAACCTTGACGGAGTTGGCTCTACAGGTTGTGAACTTGTCTGGTGTGAGAATAGTTTTGGGCTTGGTTTTGAAAACGATCAGGGTACCCTCACGCACTTTGTTTGGTTTCAAGCCAAGAGCGAACATGGACCCTATGAATGTTTGGCGTCTGCGTGGCAAACACCCGAGCAATTAGTGGAATTATTCTCGGTATTTAAATCTCTTTCAGACCAAGTGCATGGCATTCGGATGACAGACCCGGTTGGTTTTCAATTGCAGGATTTTTTAGATCGGCCATTTGCCTCGATTAAAAAACGCAAAGGCGGATCATACGATTCTGCAACAAGCACAAACGCATGGATGCAGTGTCGAATTCTAGATGTGGAAACCTGTATCGGTTCGATGAAACTGCATGGCGAACCGGTTGCGTTTCAATTAGAGCTCGAAGATCCAATTCGAGTTTTTTTACCTGAAACGTGTGCATGGGAAAGCACAGCAGGTTCGTACGTTGTACAACTTGGTGAAACATCTTCTGCACGTAGAGGCGTTGATGAATCACTCCCTGTTGTTTCATGTTCTGTAAATGACCTCTCTCGGCTCTGGATTGGGAGCGCTTCAGCAGAGTCACTTTCTACAGTCGGTACTTTGCGAACAAGCCCAGATTTGCTTACTCGCATCGACAATCTGGTTACTCTTCCGAGCCCAACCGTTGATTGGGATTTTTAAGTTGCACCCAGACTGAATTGACCCTTGGTAACGTAAGTGCCCCCCAGAAACTTAGATGACCCGCTGGATTGTTTACCAACAGCCAAGTAAGAATCGTGTAAAATTACACTTCTCACGTTTGGGCCTGTGGCGGAATTGGCAGACGCAGGGGACTTAAAATCCCCCGAGGATAAT
>JACNLR010000080.1 GCA_014381385.1 Planctomycetota bacterium
TTTCCTCGTACCCGCAAATGGAAGTGTCTCAAATACATGGGGACAATTGAGCATGACAGGAACAGATCCAGACATGAATATTTTTCATCTAAGTCAGAGTGACTTGAGCCCGCTTTGGGGAATGTCAATAACCGTTCCACAGGGTTCATCAGTGCTTGTCAATGTAAATCATCATGCAATGCAATTGAATAATTTTCAACCAGTTCTAAACGGCTGCGATGCAAGCGATGTATTATTCAACTTCCCAATCGCAAACTCTGTGCAGATGAATAGCATCGGGTGGCAAGGAACAATACTTGCTCCTCTTGCTAATATTCAATTTAACAATGGTCAAATTGACGGCGCACTGATTTGCAGAACAATTCAGGGCAATGGAGAATCGCACCATGCACCTTTTGATGGCAATCTTCCAACCGACGATGATGATGATGACTGCGACGATGATGATGATGATGACTGCGAGTGTTGCTGCCATAGCGCAAGCGATGCGAACGATGACGACCCATATCATGATTCAGATCCAGATGACGACCGCGACGATGACAACGGAAATGGTAATGGAAACGGAAATAGCAATGGCAACGGGAACAGCAACGATGACCACGACGACTGTGAATGCGACTGCGACTGCAACAAACCTTACGGTATCGCTATCTACGATTAACCCCTGGCCAGAATTATGACTGTCACGTTGAAAGCGTAAACACCTGTTATTCTAGTAGTGGCTCGACAGAAGTGCTTGAAGAGCGCCAAGCATCAAACGAATACAGGGCAACTGCTAGCCATACAAGGCTAAAGACTACAGCCTCGTTGAAGCCGAACTTTTCTTTGAACACTACGGTCGCAAGGAGAAGTTGACCAGTCGGTGAAATATATTGCAATACACCCAGCGTAGAAAGTTTTAATCTACTAGCAGCGCTTGCGAACAAAAGGAGCGGCATCATTGTTACAAGTCCGCCAAGCAATAATCCAATAGTAACGAACCAATTGCCAGCTACTATTTCAGAAGATTCCGTCGTGAACAACCACCATTGCAGCGCAATACAAACCGGCAGTACAAATGTCATCTCCACTGTTAATCCTTCTATTGATCCAACGCCCATAATTTTACGCATCAATCCATACATTGAAAATGTACAAGCGAGCGTAACTGCAATCCAAGGCAATGCGCCATGAGCTATCGTGAGAAACACAACACCGATTAGCGCGATTCCAATTGCAACAATTTGAAGCTTACGTAAGCGTTCTCCCAAGAACAAAAAACCAAACGAAACTGTAACTAACGGGCAAATGTAATATCCAAGGCTACTATCAATCAATCTGTCTGTTACAACGGAAATTACAAATACAACCCAATTGACAGATATAAAAAAGGCTGATGCTAAAAGCAAAAAGAATATTCTTTTGTTTCGAAGAGCCTTGAAACATTCAGCGAGTGTTTTCTTGAAATACAAGAGGGCAAGCAGCAGCGGCAGACCCGACAAAACACGCCAAATGACAAGTTCAACAAGTGGTATCTGCTTAAAAACTTTAAAATACAGCGGTGTTATAAATGCCCACCAAAGGTATGCGCCAATGGAAAATAACACGCCTGAGAACCCCACTGCCGACTTTGGTTTATTGGTCAAGTCAAAAGATACCAGAGTGGGAAGAGGAATATCCATATAACATCGACAACGTGCCAATACAAACCACCACACTCAACAGGTGAGTAATACCGTTTTGTAAAGTCACCGCGTTGTAAACGCCACATCAACCATAGCAACACAATCATGCCGACTACAACATGAAAACCATGCAATCCCGTCATGAGAAAATACAAGCCAAAAAAGAGATGCGCGTTAGCGGGTCTTGATTCATCGAGTTGTGGAACTTCTGGGCGTTTATATACTGCCATGCGCTGCGCTTGAGAAGCACTATCTGCCGCAAGACCAGATGGTGCAAACATTGCCTTTGGCGTTGTTGACCGAGGTAGCGCATCAAGGAGTGAAACAGTTTCTTCGGGTTCTGATGTAATTGGCGTAGGCGCAACAGCCACGGTGGTCGTTTCATTGTTTGGCGAATCAGGAATCATCAGCGTGTGCAGGTACGCAATGATGTCAAGCAACTGTGCATCTTTGAGCATAGGATTGCCACCTTTGGGTGGCATTTGCAATTGGAGGACACTTTCTGGATCGTTTGCTGTTCGACCTTTTTTTATAAATGCAAGTAACTGTGTATCGTCGTGACTTCGGACGTAAGAACTTGTGTTCAAAACCGTTCCCTGGCCGGGAACACCTTCACCATTGATGCCGTGGCAAGCACGGCACGTTGCATTCCAAAGCCCTTTGCCTGCCTCTGCATCGCCATGGCCTAAAGCTACAGTGTGATCTCCACCTGCGTCATTGCCATGGTCGCTCGTTTGATAGAACGCCATTCCACCAAGGAGGTGATCATGAAATTTGTGCTCATATTCAACAGACTTTATGCCCATAAATATAACAGCACAAACAAACGTGATTCCAAGGCAGACCAAAGCACTTCGCTTCTTTTCTTTTTGTACGAAGGTGATTGCCATTGCCATTGTCAAGCTACTTATTAGAAGCACTGCTGTATTTGCGGCTCCGTACCGTTCATCTAAAAACTGACCTCCCCACTTAAAAAGGTCTGGATGGTTCGCCCGGAAAACTGCATACCCACAGAACAAACCACCGAACCACAAAATTTCAGTTGCTAAAAATAGCCAGATTCCCAACTTCGCGGCGTCGTGCTGTTGCGACATATCACGATAGTGATGCTGGACATTCAGTTCGTGGCTTTCTGACATTTCTGTAACACTCCAATATTCCGGTGGGCGAGCCAACAGTGGCTTACGAGTAGAAAACGGGAAGTATAGCTACTTTTATCTTAATTCGGGCAAAACGAGCGTTTCTAGCGTACTATCTGAAGTAATGTTATTCTTATTCTTGCTACTCCTGTTACCTTTGAATTTGGAGCCACAAAGCCCTATGTACTCCCGCGCCGGATATGACATCACCCCCATAACTGAAGATGCAAAAATACCACTTCTAGAAAAACTCGACGAAGAAGCAATCCGAGTTACGCAAAATGCTGGCACCGAACGACCATTTTGCGGCACTTTATTGGACAACAAAAAAGATGGCATTTATGCCTGTGTTGTCTGTGGACTACCACTATTCTCCAGCGAACATAAATTCACATCTGGGACAGGTTGGCCAAGTTTCTTCTCACCGTTTGCGGTTGGACATGTAGCCAAGCGAGAGGACACGCAATTTGATATGAAACGCGTTGAAATCCTCTGCGCAAGGTGCGATGCGCACCTTGGACACGAATTCGAAGACGGCCCAAAACCAACAGGCAAACGCTTTTGTTTGAATTCTGCCTCACTTCAGTTCTTTGAAGATGGTGAAGAACTTCCATCACAATCCAAGCCCGTGAACACTGAAACAGCCTACTTTGCTGGGGGTTGTTTCTGGGGTGTTGAGCATTGGCTTCAAAAAGGCGAAGGCGTCATAAATGTTCAGAGCGGTTACATGCAAGGTGAAACTGACAATCCGACGTACACAGACATTTGCTCTGGCACAACAGGCCATGCAGAAACAGCAAAAGTAACTTTTGATCCAACCGTCATTTCTTACAAACAACTATTGGAAGCATTTTTCAAAATGCACGACCCAACACAAGTGAACCGGCAAGGACCAGATGTTGGTTCGCAATATCGCTCTGGTGTATGGACAACCTCCGATGATCAGCATAAGATTGCCATTGCTTTCATTAAGGAATTGACTGCAAAAAACGCATTCGATACACCAAT
>JACNLR010000167.1 GCA_014381385.1 Planctomycetota bacterium
AGAGCGCTGCCTTTGCAAGGCAGAGGTTATCGGTTCGAGCCCGATATGCTCCATTGCGGTTAACACATCGAATAACTTAACTGCTGGGTTTATATACTTCATAGCGAACTAGTTTTCCTTTGTGAATCGCAACAGGATTTTCGCTAAACAGTGGGGCGTAGTTTGGTCTTTTGACCACAACTCTTTTTTTTGCAACTTGTTTTGCCGACATAAAAAGCGTGTTGGTTTTTTCGTGTGTGTCAAAACCCACGAGTTGTTGTAGCAGTTGAATGCTACCTTGGGGCAGCGCACTCTTTTTTCTCTTTGGAGGAAACATTGGGTCCAAGTACACAACGTCTGGCTTATCCATGTTGTGCAAATGCGCAACCGAGTTTGCTTCAACAAACGAAAGTCGGTCTCCAAGCGCTTGTGAAAGTTCTTTGTCTTTCAGTGCCCTTCTAATACCATCTCGCAACAGTACTGACAAAATAGATGATTGTTCAACGCCAACCACCGTGAAACCCATCAAGGCAAGCATCGCAGAATCTACGCCGAAACCCGCAGTTGCGTCAACTACCGTTTTGGATGTAGCCCCAATGGCTTTTGGAAACAACTGCTTTCGAGAGAGATTTCCCGCGCCTGTCCTTCTGTCGATTGTCGAGAAATCTACTTGGTGTCCCTTTTTGTCTGGGGATGATGCGCATCGCAGGTCGACACCCCCGCTGCCAAAATAAAGGATGTGCTTGGGTGCCACCACAATCTGATCAAGTTTGGTTTTAATCACTGCCGCTTCATTGCGAAGTATTGAATTCTGTGTGTTTGTAACAACCGCAACAGCGTTCCCGTGCGGTACACTGTCTTGTTCTTTGTGTGAAATAGACACCTTGGTTTATTTTATACCCGAAAGTTTGTTTGATTGCTAAAACAGCCGTATATGGAGTTAGTTGCTATGAGAAAATTTGGAATCGCGTGTGTTGCCACCTTGGCTCTTGTAACTTCACTTGTTGCAGATGTTGAGCCAGAAATATTTGTTCTAAACAACGGCATGAAATTCATATTGCTTCCCCGCGCTGAAGAGCCAAACAATGTTGCTGTTGGGTGGGTTGCAAGGGTTGGTTCTGTAAACGAGCGACCGGGCATAACTGGCATGAGTCACTTTTTTGAGCACCTAATGTTCAAGGGTACGGATACTGTTGGCACATCTGACGCTGCCGCAGACGCTGCATTCACAGAAACAGAGCGAGCCCTTCGCAATCAAATGTTAGATATTGTCTGGGGCGAACAATACGAGCGGTACAAGTTGGGAGAGATAGACAGCCCTTGGGACGCTACGTACGACACGCCCCAACTCGCCGCATTAAGAAAAGAACTTAAGGCAACGATGGAGGCGCATAGGGGAGTAATAGTGAAGGATGAATTTTCCTCGGTCTATCAGGGCGCTGGCGCAACCGGCATGAACGCATTTACAAGCGAAGATGTCACTTTTTATATCAACCAACTCCCAGCGAACAAGTTTGAGTTGTGGTGTTGGATGGAATCTGACAGACTAAAAAACAGCGTGTTCAGGGAGTTCTTTTCTGAGCGCGACGTTGTGCACGAAGAGCGGAGGATGCGAACGGAGTCTTCGCCTACTGGCGTATTTCAAGAGCAATTTAACTCGATGTTTTGGCAAGCTTCGCCCTATTCGTGGCCTGTTATTGGTTGGCCAAGTGATCTTAACAGTTACACCCTTGAAGAAGCGCGGCGATATTTTGATGTGTATTACCAACCAAGTAATTTGATCGGCGTGGTGGTTGGTGATTTTGAGTTAGTGTCCGCAAAACAGTTAATTTCGGAATATTTTGGTTCGCTAGAGGCCGGAACAACTCCCCCACCACCCGTACCAACAATCGAGCCTGCACAGCGAGCGCCGCAGAGAATGGTTGCGAATGTGGATGCACAATCACAGGTTGAGGTTCGGTATCATGGGGTTCCATTTATGCACAGAGACTCCTACGTGCTGGAAATTATGTCGTCTGTGCTAAATGGAAAAACCGGCCGTTTATACAAGGCAATGGTTGAGGGTGCTGAAATTGCTAGTGGTGCGAGTTTTTCCGTGGATACAAAAAAATACGCGGGCGTGCTTTCATATGACGCAACCGTGAAAGGTGATGCAACGCCAGAACAACTTGAGAATGCTTGGTATGAACAGGTCTCGTTGCTCCAGTCGGATCTCGTTACTTCTAAAGAGCTTGAAAAAGTAAAAAACAACGTGGTTGCAAACCAGTTTCGGCAACTTCAAAGTAATTTTTATCTCATGATTCAACTTGGCTACGCCGAGGCAATCGGTGGGTGGGAGGCAATTAATGAGTCGAAAGAACATTTGCTTGCTGTTACTGCTCAGGATGTTATGGATGCCGCGAACAAATATTTAACTATGAACAATAGTTCGGTAGCCATCTATCACCGCGCCGAAGACGCTGCCCCGATCGATGATGAACTTGCGGCGTTTGGGCCACAAGAACAGATGATGATTAAGCAGGCGCTTGCTGAACTTGAGTCTATTTCCGAAGAAGAACTTCTTGGTGCCGCAGAGCAAATGAAAGCGCAATCGCAACAGGTTCCGCCAGAGTTTAAGCCTGTTTTTGATTACCTGTTAAAGAAATTACAAGAAAAAATAAATCGGTTACCTGCCCAAAATTCTTCGGAGTCAACGGTGGAGTCGGGGTCTACCGAGGAGGGTGGTGTAGCCGAACCTGAACCGATTAGGGAGGAGGGTGCAAATCTTGTTGAGAAGAAGGAACAATTAGAGCTTACCCCCCAACAACTCGCCCAAGCCAAACAATTCCTTGCAGATATTGATAGCGCTACTTTAGAAGACGCCAAGCAAATCCAAATGGCGCTTCAAATGGCCGTTGTTCGAGTCTCGGCTGATGAGTTACCCATCCTTGAATATGTTCTAGCAAAATACACTGTTCGAATTGCCGAACTTCAATCCCAAGCAAGTCCATAAACCCCGCATATACCCTTTTTTATAACGGATATTTATTATGTTTTTTTCAACCCTACTAATAGCATTGTGCGTGGCGGCACCAAGCAGTCCTCAAGACATTGTTTTTCCAGAGTATGTGTTTACTCCCCCGTCCGCCTTGGAATTCAAAACAACTATTCTCGATGGCACCCCTGTTTATATCGCGGAAGACAAAGAGCTACCCTTGATTAATATTTCCATAACGTTCCGTGGTGGAGATTATCTGGACGATGCGGGTTTAACTGGGTTATCAGAAATGATGGCCACTCTTCTTCGTAGCGGTGGAACCGAATCAATGTCTGCAGAAGAATTAGATGAGCAGTTTGCCTTTCTTGCGGCAAACGCGTCGGTGCGTGGTAGCGGAACAACAGTAACCGCAAACCTAAACAGCCTCTCTTCTAATTTTAAAGAAAGTTTTGTGTTGTTTTTAGAAATGTTGCAGCAACCTAGATTTCAGGAATCGCGCATTGCGCTAGAAAAAGATGGGGCCACTGAGTCAATGAAACAGCGCAATGATTTTCCCTCTGGAATATTAAAAAGGGAAAACAGCGCCATTTTGTTTGGAGACTCCTATATGGGGCGAGATATAACCCAAGATTCAATTGCATCTATTTCTGTTGAGGACCTTCATGAGTCACACAAAAAAATAATCAACCCTTCGAACATGATTATTGCCATCAGCGGCGACTTCAACAAAGACGAGATGCTTGCCTTTCTTTCTGACAGTTTGCAGGGGTGGGCTTCTGGTAGCAAATCTGCAAACCCCCCATCTGTAGAATCTACTTATGCGCCGGGAATTTATTATGTGGATCAAGATGTTCCCCAGGGCGGTGTTAGGATTTCTACTCGTACTTTTAGGCGAGGTGATCCCGACGACGAGGCTGCTGCGGTAATGAATTACATTCTTGGTGGCGGCGGGTTCAGTAGCCGCATAACACAAAAGGTGCGAAGCGACGAGGGTCTTGCATATAGCGTGGGCTCAAGATTCTCTTCGGGTGTTTGGGGCGACGGTGTCTGGGCTGCGGGGTTTGAATCTAAAAACCCAACTGTTGCGCTTGCGGCAAAATTGATTTTTGATGAAGTTGAGCGAATAAAAACTGAACCCGTTTCCGACGCGGATTTAGCTTTAGCAAAAAGCGCACTTATTGAACAGTTTCCAAGCGCCTTTCAATCAAAGGCTGGAACGCTTGCTGTTTTTGTTTCTGACGAGTTAGGCAATAGGGATTCTGGTTATTGGGAAACATACCGAGACAAAATACGCGCTGTAACTAAAGAGGATGTCATGCGAGTTGCAAACCGTATTTTGATTCCAGAGGAAATGGCTGTTGTGATTGTTGGGGATTGGGGGGTAATCAGGGGTGGTGATGGTGATGCCCGAGCAACCATAGAAGATATTCAAAAAACAGTTGGGGGTACTCTTGTTGAATTGCCCCTGCGAGACCCATTAACTTTAGAGGTGGTGGGTGAGTAAGCGCCCCGTTACACCCCCTCTTTATACAAGGAAACAACATGGGTAATAGACCAATAAAACCCGGTTGGATAACGGCCAAAACGGCGGATATCCATGATTTATACGAGCGCTCTGTACAGTGCCCGGAATCTGAGGTTGACCTAATCCTGCAGGCGTGGGATGAGTTGAGGGGGAAAACACCGTCACGTATTCGCGAAGATTTTTGTGGCACCTCTGCAGTAGCGCGGGAGTGGGTTTGTAGAAATGACAACAACACAGTGCTTGGTGTTGACCTAGACGAGAAGGTCCTTGCTTGGGCTCAAGATAAAATTGAAAAAGAACTTACAGAAGATCAGTGCAGGAGAGTTTCTCTTGTAAAGCAAGACGTTATGCATGTTGACGCCGATCCCGTTGAGTGTATTTTGGCGATGAATTTTAGTTATTATGGTTTTAAAGACCGCAAAACACTCAAAGAATATTTCTCCGCGGTGCACCGCGACTTGTTGGACGGCGGTGTTTTTTTACTTGACGCTTATGGTGGGAGTGATTCGTTCTTAGAGATGGACGAAGAGCGTGACCTCGATGGGTTCACATACATTTGGGATCAGCACCATGTAAACCCTATCAACGGTGATGTTGTGAACTACATTCATTTTGAGTTCCCAAACGGGTCCAAGTTGCACCGCGCATTCACCTATAGGTGGCGATTTTGGACGCTTCCTGAAATTCGAGACGTTTTGATTGATGCTGGTTTTTCCAGCGTTCAAGTGTACTGGGAAGGAACAGATGAGGATGGTGACGGAAACGGGGTTTGGGCAATTGATGAAAGGGGTGAAGCGTGTGCTGGCTGGGTTGCATATATCGCCGCGTTAAAATAAGTTTATTCACATGAATACGATGCTCGACATGACAAATGAGATTGGAATCTGGCTATCTGCAGAACTAGACGAAGTCTCGTCTGTAATGTCTGGTCATTTGCAAAACAAACACCCAGAAGTAAACTCTGTTTGCAGTAAGTTGGCGGCATACAAAGGGAAAATGCTTCGCCCCTCGCTTCTTCTGCTTTCTTGGAGAGCCACCGCGGACTGTGCCGTAGTTCCAAAAAATGTAGTAACTGCCGCAGCTGTGGTTGAACTTATTCACCTTGCAACCCTTGTGCACGACGACATCTTAGACGAAGCCGACATACGAAGAGGGGCGCAAACAATCAACAGTCTGTGTGGAAATGAAGCTGCTGTTATATTGGGGGATTATTTGTTATCAAGCGCATTTCATCTGTGCTCAACTATCAAACATGTTGAATTAAATATTTTGCTTGGCGAAGTGACGAACACCCTTTGCGCTGGGGAATTGGTTCAACTGTCACATCGAAATGATGTTGACCTGAGTCTTGATTCTTATTTCCAAATTATTAATGATAAAACAGCCTCCCTCATTGCTGCCTCCTGCGAAATGGGGTCATTGCTCGGTGGTGGGGACGGCGGTATCGTTTCAGTATTGCGAAACTTTGGGGGTTCTGTTGGGAAGGCGTTTCAGATCAGAGATGATTTGTTAGATTTGTTAGCGCAAAAAATAGATATAGGAAAACCCGCCGGCCGTGATTTAGAAAAAGGGAAACTTACGCTCCCCGTGATTGCAATGCTTGCTAAAAATCCAGACCTTAAACCCGCCGTGCTTAGGGCTATTTCAAACCACGACAGGGACGCTCTTCGTAAACTCCTTCTTGACAATGGCTCAATATCTAGCGCTCTACATGAGATAAAAAAACTCGTTGATGGGGCAGTTGCGGGCGTAAGGGGTGAAATCTCGAATGATTCTTCCGAGCAACTTTGTAATCTTGCGGCTCAATTAAAACAAGGGATATAGTTTTTGGTATTATTGTTGGGCTGTATTGATTGGCGTGTGTCCAGTCTTGTTGTACAGTTGTTTTCCTTTGCCCAACGGTTAGGGCGCCAAGGGAGTTGCTTTCTTGGTTTCAGAGGTTCGAATCCTCTGTGGGATTTTTCCGCTTTCTCTTTGTAGAAAGTTGCTGGAGTGAAGTATGTTGCCACGAAGACCACCAAATTCCGGAAGGGTAGGTTTTTTATACTTACCCCCATATCGAGTACAGGGAATTAGTATTGCTGGGGAACAAACTGCCGTACATATACCAGAGCTTGACATTGCTTTTGATGTTGGCCTTTGCCCTCGACCCGTTCTTTCTGCACCCTACATTGCGTTAACGCATGGACATATGGATCACGTTGCTGGACTCCCATATTATTTTAGCCAGCGGATGTTTCAAAAAATGGGTACTGGAACCTGTATTTGCCACGAAGAAATTGCTAGCGACGTGCAGGCAATGATGGGTGGTTGGGTTGATTTAGAAAAACAGTGTACTCCGCATAAAATTGTCCCCATTAAACCCGATGGCGAATACCAGATAAAACCAAACATTATGCTTAAGGCAATCGAAGCAAAACACACTGTCCCCGCGATGTCGTACGCCATTATTGAGCACCGAAGAAAATTACTTGACAAATTCGTAGGTCTCCCGCAAGCAGAACTTCGTAATATAAAAGTTTCTGGTACTGAAATTACGCAAACGATGAAAATTCCGCTTGTTGCGTGTACTGGTGATACTGAAATTGGAAATCATTTGTTTAGGCCAGAGTTTACAAATGCCCCGATTGTAATCACGGAGTGTACGTTTTTTGAAAATGACCATAAAAAGCGTGCCTCTGTTGGTAAACACCTCCATGTTGATGATTTGGCAGACTTGCTGCAGGCTTGGAAGGCCGAGCATGTTGTAATCACGCACACAAGCAGGAGAACCACCCTAGACCAAATTAGATCTGCAATAGAGCAAAGGATTGGCGCGGACGATGCGCATAGAGTTCACATTCTTATGGATCACCGAGAAAACCGATTGCGTTACGAGCGACAACTTGAGGAACTCGAACGAGAGGCGCGTGTTTTAGAATAATTATTCATGGATACAAACCAGTTAAAACTCGACATTCTTGCGCGGATTAAGGCTGACCACCCAACAATGTGTCGCCGTTGGTTTGACGCCATTAGGGTAATTGGGGTGGTCGACGGCTCTGTTCATATTCAAATCGACGAGCCCGTCCAACTTAAGTATCTTCAGCGGTGTTGTACGCAGCAATTTTCTGAAGCTGCGCAGTCTGCAACGGGTAGACTTTTGGGGGTTACTTTTTTGGGTGAGGGTGACGGTGGTGGTGGTGGTGGCGTAACCATCTCAGGAGATACGCCATCATCGTTTTCTGAATTTGAAGAGGACATGTTCATTAGCCCAGACTATACGTTTGATGGTTTTGTGATAGGGCCGGGAAACCGATTGGCGCACGCAGCCGCTACCGCCGTTTCAAACAAGCCCGGTCAAGCGTACAACCCCCTCTTTGTTCACGGAGGCGTCGGGCTTGGAAAGACGCACTTATTGCAGTCAATTTGCCAGACTGCGATGCGGATTCATCAGTCTATGCGTATCTATTATGTGTCTTGCAACGGTTTTATGACGCAGTTTCTCGAAGCTGTTCAGGCTGGGGAAATGTCGTCGTTTAGAAACAGGTTTAGATCCTTTGACATGCTCGTTATTGATGATATTCACGATCTGTCTAAACGTGACCAAACCCAAGAGGAATTTTTTCACACTTTCAACACGCTCTTTCAGTCGGGCAAGCAAATAGTATTGAGTTCAGATGCCCCGCCAGCCGAAATACCGTTTTTAGAAGAGAGGCTTGTTAGCCGGTTTAGTTGTGGGCTTGTTGCGTGCATCGAATCTCCTGGGTTTGAAACGCGAGTTGCAATTATCAAAAAGAAGGCGTCTATGCGGCATATTAATGTGCCAGACGACGCTGCTTCGTATATCGCTTCAAAATTAGATGCAAACATAAGGCAGCTTGAGGGGGTGATTACAAAACTACAAAGTATGTCCCTGCTTGATAACACCGCAATCGATCTGGCGATGGCTAAAAAAGCCCTGGGAAACAGTGCCTCTAAAAACAGACCAAAACATATTTCTATTCAAGATATTTTTGACATCGTTACGGTGTTTTACGATGTAAAGCTCTCCGACCTGCTCTCTAAAAAAAGACACAAATCTGTCACAATTCCAAGGCAGGTTGGCATGTGGATTGCTAGAAAACACACCAGATTCAGCCTAGAAGAAATTGGGGGTTATTTTGGTGGGAGGGACCACACGACTGTTATGCATGCAATAAAGGCTGTTGATAAAAAAAGGGTGGCTGACGATAGTTTTGACCACGATATAGCCCAGCTGACCGGCCAATTATCGGACCAGCCCGAGGCTTAGGTTACGCCCAGCCGTGTGGATAAGTGGTGCATAAACAATAGGTTGCCTTGCTGTAGAGTGGCTGTATTTGTGTGGTGGTGGCAACGCTCCTTCGTATACTCATACCAAAGCATCAACAAACGACAAGTTAAGCAACAGGTTAAACACAAACGAGAGGGCGCATAACACACTATATTGCAACTGTTTATAATAAAACCCGCCACTTATACACAAACCAACAGGGCATACTACTACGAAGACTAATGTATTGATAGGTATTGGTCTACTTTCCACCTGTGGATGGCGTGTGTATATGGCTTACTTCCACCCAGCGCTTTAGTGTGTCTTCCACAACCCCAGTATCTATAGCGCTAGAGGCTATTTCTACGCCCTCTTTCACGTTACTAGCGACATCAGAGAGAAAAAGGCTCACAGACGCACTAAACACAATGGCGTCTCGCACAGCCCCACTTGAGGCAGGAGTAATAGCAGTTTGAATAAACGTGGTTGCTTCTTTAAGATCGCTTGCAACCACCGCGCTCCTGTCCCACTCTTGCAAACCAACATCTGTGGGACAAAGCATATCTTCTGTTATTACCCCCCTTTGAACATACACAATTCTCGTCGGTGCAGACACGGATAGTTCATCAAGACCATCACTCGAGTGTACAACCGCTGACTTTGTTGTTCCACTTGCTGCTAAAGATTCAGCCATAGGCATTACGTATGAATCGTCCCAAACCCCAAGCAACTGGCGACCTGCAGAGCATGGGTTTGTAAGTGGGCCCAGCAAATTAAACAAAGTTGGAAAGCCCAATTCTTTCCGAACGGGCATCACGTGCGCAACCGATCTGTGGTGTTTTGGCGCAAAACAAAAACAAATTCCAACCTCCTCTAAACACCTTTTTTGCTGTGCAACAGTTGCGTCAATGTTTACACCAAGGCAAGCCAACACTTCAGCAGATCCCCTACCCGTGCGGGACTTGTTTCCATGTTTTGCAACCCGAGCACCGCAAGCCGCCGCCACAATTCCAGCAGCGGTTGATACATTAAACGTTTTTGGTGCACCACCAGTACCACAGGTATCGAGTATGTTTTCTGGCTGCGGAAACTCAATTTTCGTAACACTCTCCTTCATCACAGAAGAAGCGCCAAACAACTCTGCACTCGTTGGAATTCGCATCGACAAAATTCCAAGAAAAGCACCTATGAGACCATCGGTTGCATTTCCACTCATAATGACCCTGAATGCACCTGCAATTTCATCTGCTGACAGGGTTTGTCCGCTTTTCATAATCTCGATTGATCTAAGTAGGGGTTTGGTTTTACACATAGCAATGGAATGATACACAAGCACAAAAATTACTGCTTGTTGCGCCCGCTTCTTGTACTATTTCAACGTGCTTTCCCAATCCTATCTTCATAAACTAGACCCTTTTGTTTTTCAGATCACCGAATCGCTCGGGTTCCGCTGGTATGGATTTGCATATATTGCTGGGTTTATTACTGCGTGGGTTGCGATTCGGTGGCTAGGCAAACGCAACATATTTAACATTGCACCAGAAAGGGTGGGCGACTTTATGTTCGCCTGCGTGCTAGGAGTGCTACTAGGTGGGCGGCTTGGGTATGTTTTGTTTTATGACCCCTCTTTGCTCGTTACGTTTTCAACCGAACTTCCGTGGTGGGGAGCTCTGGCAATTCAAGATGGTGGCATGTCGAGCCACGGTGGAATTGTTGGTGTTTGTATAGCGCTTATTGTGTGGGGACAAAAAAACAAAATATCAAAACTCCACCTCCTTGACATTGCAGCCCTATTCACAACGCCGGGATTATTTTATGGTCGAATCGCCAATTTTATAAATGGAGAACTTTGGGGAAAGGCACTTCCGCCACAACTTCAAACCAACGCACCTTGGTGGTCCGTTTCATATCCGACCGAGATAACAGAGGTTTGGATACATAACCCAGAAAAATACTATTCACAACTTGAAACAATCGAACCACTTCGTTCACAGGTTGTTGGTGGCGAGCACTTTTATCAAACGGTTGTAATGGATGCGTATACAGGCAACCAGCAAGTAATTGAAACGATTCACCCACTCCTTACGGCGTGGTATCCGTCACAACTGATTCAAGCCCTTGCAGAGGGTCCGATTTTGTTTTTAATTTTAGCTCTGATCTGGTGGAAACCAAGAAAACCAGGAATTATCGGTGGCTGGTTTGCTCTTTCATATGGAGTGATGCGAATAGGTACCGAAGTGTATAGGCAGCCAGACGAAGGCGTTGCGTTATTCATGACCCTTTCAAGAGGACAATTGCTAAGCGTCGGAATGGTGTTGTTTGGAATTGTGTTTATTACAATAAACTCTAGTCGACCGGCCCAAAAAACAGGCGGTTTTGGCAAACTCTTTAGCACAAAACACGCTGCAACCAGCGCTACATAAAAACAGAATCACCAACACAAAGGTGTGCCCACCTCGCACACAAAGAATCAACCAACACCTTCATTGATATGTGTGTGTCGATTTGTCGTTCAACGTCTGCAATAATTTCAGACGCCGCAACGCCACCCTTAACACCAGATCGAACTAAAACACTTGCAGAATACCCAAACATGAGCAACAAAAGTTCTAGAGCGCGCCTGTTAGCACCCTCCTTGCTCGCGGAACTGTTCTGCTTTAAATTTTCCGCAACAGTATTTTCAATAAAAGAAGTAAGCGTTTGTGCAACGTGAGAATAATTACTCAGGTCTTCCCTGCTTAAAAATCTAGAAATAGATCGCGCTATGCTAGCAAGATTAGTTTCAATCGCAGCGCAAACCAGCCCAGGCGAACCACCAGAAAAATGAATTGCCCATGCAAGGTCGTCGGGCGAAACATCTAAATCTGCATTTTCTGACCACAACCCCATTTCTTTTGGTTGCACATAAGAAAAACTAACACACGCGCAGCGACTCTTAATCGTTGGCAAGAGTAAGTCTTCTCTACACGTCACCAAAACAATAGTTGTATTTTTCGGCGGCTCTTCAAGAGTTTTTAAAAGCGCGTTTTGTCCTTGCTCATCTAACAACTCTGCCTCGTCAATGATAAAAACTTTCTGTGAACCAACAACCGGCGTTTTAAATGCAGCAGAATCATGTACCCGATCGTCAGAAGTTTTTCCACCAATAATTCTCTCGCGCAACAAATCAATTGGTATGTTTGTTTGTTTTCTTCTTTGAAGGGACGGGTTTTGTGACCACACGGCATCCTCTTTTCGAATGACATGAATGTCTGGATGCTTAGAGCCCGCGCCGTTGCCGTGCAGTAATCCTAGAATTTCCTCAGCAAACCACAGGGCGGCGGTATATTTTCCAACCCCCCTTGGCCCAGAGAAAATCCAAGCATGGTGTTTTCGACCATCCTCTAGCGATTGCTTTAGAGCGGTCATAGCCTTTTCCTGTCCCAACACGGCGTGCATCAAAACAAGTGTACACCGACCTGGCTATTTTTGAAACACGCGGCGGTTTTTCGTTTACCAGATAAACCGCAGCACACTGCAGCTTGGTGAAAATGTCATACGACAATGGTGCAACTGTGTCGTTTTTTAACATCGCAATAAAACCACCACCGATAGACTGGTCGCCCATCGCTACACTCGCCGTATTTGCGTGTATCGGCTCATATATAGGAGCCACAACCCCTACACCAAGGTGTTTTGTGTTGTTCGCCCTCACGGCCACAATATCACTGTCTGTTTTAGGTCTTGTGTTTGAAAAAAAACACAGATTCAACCTACTTGCCCTTGTTGTTTTACTTCTTTTTTACGGAAGATCTTCAGTTGCAACCGCTAGGGTCGATCCACAATGGGCAATCGGCGGAGAAGGAGACATTGTTACCCTCACGCTACACATAACAAGCAGCCCAATTACTCAGAAAAAAACCGAAGGAGAAATGTCACAGTTTGATCACCAAAAAACAATAACACGGTTTACCGCCATAGCCACGCCGCCACGGACAAAAACAAAAAAAGCAGTGGTAGATGTTGTGTGCAAGGAACCTGTAGATGTTTGTGTGGGCGACACAGTGTCAGTAACGGGATGGTTGCAGATTCCAACAAACATAAACAAAAATATAATTTTTTACATAATAAAAAACAACGCAATTCAAATAACAAAGAAAATAGAATCAAAAGCAACATTCAAAAAGAGCGTTCGTTCAACCTTACTGCTCGGCTTAGACCCACCCCAAACAACACTTGCCAGAGCTCTTTTTTTTGGGGTCAGGGACGTAGGTTGGAAAAAAATTATTCAAACATTCCAACACGCAGGCATGTCACACATTTTGGCGATTAGCGGGATGCATGTAGCAATTTTACTTTTATTTGTTTCGGTGTCTCTAAAAAAACTACCAATACAAAAGACCACAGCAATACTTTTTGTTTTTCTAGCTACAGGGGCACTTGCACACGTAATAGACGTAAGGGCGCCGGTTATTCGAGCCATGAGTATGGTTGTGCTGTTTTTATTATTCAAACTTATAGGATTTCGAAGCAAGCCGATTTCACTGTTGGCAATTTCGGCGATTTTAATGCTGCTCATCAGTCCGGGCGACGCGGGCACCGCTGGATTTCAATTAAGTTATGCCGTTGTTGGCGCAATTGTGATTCTATTACCACAACTAAAGTGGTATTTTCTTGGACCGCTAGATGTAAATGCACCGTCGTTAAAAATGGCAAAACGCTGGGCGGCTTCGTTGTGGATTACGGGCGCGTGCGCCTGGTTTGTCGCCACGCCAATTTCCGCCCGATTATTTGGCACGATAGCACCAGTGGGCCTGCTCTCAAGTGTTCCATCAATAGCACTTCTCTGCACCATTCTTAGTGTTGGTGTTACTAAAACAATTTTTGGCTACCTCTTAATAGGCGCCCAAATTCCGACCACAATACTTTTTTCGTTCGCTTTATCAAGTCTTACGGAAACCGCGCGATCGTTCGGGTCTCTTCCGCTGGCACATTTTCAGGGTGTAAACATTTCTTGGTTTTTGGCACTTGTCCTAGTTTTAATATTTTTCACCATAATTCTTGCAAGGAAAAGAAAGAAAACAAGCATACTTATACTTGGAATTTGTGTTTGTGTCGAAGTAGGAAAAACAGGACCACAAACTAACGCAACAGTAATAACAACTATAAATGTGGGGCATGGGACATGCCATATTATTCAAAACAATGGCGAGGCACTCGTCATTGACGCGGGTTCAAGAACAAGCTTCGACATCGGATTTGAAAGAATTGTTCCCGCATTAAGAAGGCTCGGCGTAACCACTATAAACACGTTTGTTATAACGCACTCAGACATCGACCATATCTGTGGAATAATAGATATCGCAAAAACAATAAGCATAGAGAAGTTAATAATTGCAAAGCAAACCGCGGAAAACCAAACCAAACCACTCAAACTAGTATTAAAGAAAATTAACGAAGAGCAAATCAAAATACTAGAGCGATCGTCTGGTTGGTCTGAACGCATAGGCTCGGCGACAATTACGATGTTGTCTCCGGCGATTCACGAGAAACACAGAACAACAAACGCCCACTCTATAGTGCTGCTGCTTGAGACAAACAACAGAGCCGCGCTGTTTACAGGAGATATAGACGAAAAAAAAATCACAGAACTTTCAGAACAACTCCCAAGCGTAGTAGACATCATGGAGTTGCCGCACCACGGACAGTGGAGTCTTGAATCACAAAATCTCGTGCACACTAAAACCCCTAAAATTCTCATCCAATCTACGAGCATAGCAAGGCATTCAAAAGACGGCTGGACTGTTCCCACGCAGTCAGAGCGATTTGTTACGGCAATTGACGGAACAATTACATCAAAAATACACCCGTCTGGAAAGATAGAAGTTTTAGGTTCAAGACACCCTGCTACCATGCCCCGATGTTTATTTTACAACTAATAATTACAACGGCCCTTTGCGCCCAACCCGGAATCCATTTTGAAAAAGCACACACGGAATTGGATTTTGACGAACCAATCCAAGTTTTGTTTGATGGCGTTCACGCAGACCAAATGTATGTTGTTGAAAAAAAGGGAGTTGTGCAACAAATGCAACTAGGAGACAAAAACCCAACAACAACAACTTTTTTAGATATAAAAGACCGGGTTCAGGTTGGGCATTCTGAAGAAGGGCTCCTTTCCGTTGTGTTTCACCCGAATTATAAATTCACAAAAAAAATATTTGTTTGGTACACAGCGCATAAGCCAAGAAGGTGTGTCCTGTCGAGCATTACCATTAGCAACACAGAAAACGAAGATACTGTTTATAACGAAGAGGTTATTCTTGAAGTGGCACAGCCATGGGGCAACCACAACGGTGGAACACTCTTGTTTGGAGAAGATGGGTACCTCTACGTAGGAGTTGGCGATGGTGGTGGGTCAAACGACAGAAAAAACAACGGACAAAATAAAAAAACACTGCTTGGCACAATCATTAGGATTGATATTAATAAAAAAGAAGGAGACAAAAATTATTCAATCCCAGAAGACAACCCTTTTGTAAAAGAAAGTAACGCCCGCAGTGAAATATGGGCATACGGGCTTCGAAACCCTTGGCGCATGAGTTTTGACAGAAAAACAGGCGCGCTGTGGGCTGCAGACGTTGGTCAGAATGCATGGGAAGAAATTGACATAATCGAAAGGGGTAAAAACTACGGGTGGAATCTTCGTGAGGGTAAGCACGATTTTAAAAAGAACAACACAAAGACCACCGATCCAGTTTTTGAATATGGAAGACGACAAGGTGGCTCTATCACGGGCGGGTATGTGTATCGCGGCAAGGAAATACCAACCATCGACGGCGAGTATATTTTTTCTGACTATCTAAGTGGCAGGACATGGCGGCTTTCGGCCCCAAAGGATTCCTCTAGTGACTATACCGCGAAGAGAATTTTGAATATACCCCCCATCTCCATCTCTTCCTTTGGCGAAACCCCAACCGGAGAAATTTTGGCGTGCGGATTTGATTCGCCCTACGCCACAAAAGGAAAAATCTACTTACTTGTTCCAGCGGACAGGCCCGCAGAGTCATCTTCTAGCACAGAGAGTATTCGCTGAAACAATACAGAAGCGGAAACATCATCCGACCTCCATCGCGGGACGTAGCGGTCGTCAATCGTGAGAACAGGAATACTTTTTCTCCAAACGCGATTTTTTGCAAAGATATCAGCGCGCATTTGATCGTTCACATCAATACTAAGAAGTACATCGCCAAGTAAACCTTGGTCAACACCAGCAATGCTTGCGGCATACGCATTTGCCTCTTCGATAGAGATGGGCGACTGTTGTTGCAAAATCCAATCGTGCATACTCCATCGAGCCCCATCGCCCCCAAGAACATCACACGCAATAACAAGCTTTGCCAGAGCGCACGACCCGTCGTATTTTACTGGCATTTTTGAAACTCCCGCATTACACGATTCGTCAACAGGATAATGCCTAAACGTGTATTTTATATTGGCGTTGCCGCTGTTTATGATCGCCTTTATCTCCCTGTCCAGATCCTTCGACAAATCTGCTTGATAATCCCCCCACACAACAAACTCAATAGCACCATCTCCAAGCCAAGACAAATCCGCTGTTCCTGGCACCTTTTGTCTTCTTCCCCTGCGCCAATCTTCTACAAGTTTGTAGGAAGCGGTTGGGGGTGGAGTTATTGCGCCGTCCCCGTTTTTAATTGCGGTTGCGACGGAATCAATTACACTTTGCAAAGGAACCCCCCCGCCGTAGTACCACAAATATTCAACACCATTAATAAACACCATCGGCGTGAAATAAACCCCAAGAGCCTTGCCGTCCCTTGCGCTTTCCTTCACCGCCTCTAGTGTTTCATCACCCATCATCACGCTAATAATTTCTTGGGGATTAAAGCCAAGCTCTGTTAAACTTCCAGCAAATGTTTGATCGGTAAAGCGACCTTCTTGCGAAAAGAGCCACGTATGCATGGTTTCCCACGCCTCTTCTCCGCCAACTATTGCAGCAGCTTCGGCGGCGCGGGCAGCCCAACAGGCGTTCCCGTGCAACTTAAATGTGCCTATCTGGTCATTGCAATCATAGTTAAGCGGGAAGTGTTTTACAACAACAGAAACGTCGTCGCGAGTTTTCATGATATTTGCAAGCTGTCCCTCGATTCGTTTACAGTCTGGGCATTGATAATCAGTGAACATGACAACCTGTATGGGTGCGCTTGGCGAACCGATTCGATGCCCGCCCTCAAGAAATTGTAATGTTGTTTGATCGGCAGAACCCTTAACAACATCCTCGACGTTCTCTGCTGACTTTACTGCCTCATCCTCAAGCCTCTGTGCCGTAACCACTCTGCCAGCATTCCAAACGAAAACCAACAGAACAATAAAACGAACCAAAAACGCGATAGCAATGTGTTTGTTTGAAAGCCACCAACCCCACGAAGATGTTTTGTTCTCTGTAGCACCCTGCTGGTCACAATCTTTTGGCACACAGAACTCACAAAGAGTCCAAAACAAAATGTTACAAAGGTGCGCAAGTGCGCACCACTTACAAAAACTACCAATCGAAATCATAACAATAATGAAACCAACAGAACCAAGAACCCCAAGTCGAACGCACCAGAGAAACCCCTTTGATGTGCACGTGTTTGCAATACAACAATGAAAAACACTCAACAAAGCAAGAAACCACGCAAGTCCAATAAATGAAACCGGCAACGCAATACCGGGAATCTTGCCCCACGGCCCGTTTGTCACAGCGTCGCAACCACTACCAGCGCCACAGCCAGGTATCGAACTAAAAAAACCAAGCTTTGTTCCAGAAAGAACAACGCAAGCGGCAATTGCAACCACCAAAAGGGTTGCGCCGATGGAATAGAGAGTGGTGTTGAAGTTTTTCATACGGTAATCCTGTTGTCTACTACATTTGTTCCGGCGACTCAATGCCAAGTAAATCTAATCCATCTACAAGTATGCGACGCGTTACGTTGGCAAGGCGCAATCTTGACTGTTTCAACGATGTGTCGTCAAGTTTTAGAACGGGGCACGACTGGTAAAACGCGCTGAAGCACTCGGTTATTTCATATAACCACGTACAAAGGCGGTGTGGTTCCAGATATTGTATTGAATCCCGCAACACCCCCCCGTACTGCAGTAACTTCAACGCAAGAGATCTTTCTTGCGGCTCACAAACCAAGAATGGTGCGTTTGGATCCAACTCCCCCTTTCGAATCAACGAAGAAATTCGGGCGCAAGCATATTGGATATAAGGCCCAGTGTTTCCCTCAAATGCAACCATGCGGTCCATGTCAAAAACATAATCTCGCACAAGGTCGTTTGAGAGGTCTGCGTATTTAATTGCGCCAATTCCAATTTGCCTGCCGATCGTGTGCAAATCTACACTATTCATTCCATGCGTTGGAGATTTTGGATCTTCTGCGCGCGCGAGAACCTCGCGAGTTCCCCTCTCTATTGCCTCGTGAAGCAACGACGAGAGCGTTACGTTGGACCCGCTTCTTGTTTTTAAGGGTTTTTTGTCTTCACCAAGCACCGAACCAAACGGGACATGTACAAATTCCGCAACAGCCCCATCCGGCGTGCGATTCCATCCGATTAATGCCGCGGCATCGAAAAGGTCTTTAAAGTGATCGCGCTGCCTTGCGTCAACCACATAAATAACGCGGTCGGCATTTAATTCTTGGGTACGAAATCGAATTGCAGCCAAGTCAGTCGTTGCATACAAAAAACCACCATCTGATTTTTTAATAAGCATTGGTCTTTCTCGATTTTTGAAATGAACAACGATTGCGCCATCATCCTTTTGCGCAAGACCTGTTTCGACGAATGATTCAACCACGCCACCAAGCTTGTCTCTGTAGAAAGATTCACCGCGATTGTTTTCAGGTCCAATTTTTACATGTAGCAAGTTCAGAGACTCGTACACAGACTCCATTGTGCAGTCGATTAACTTTTGCCAATCACAAAGAAGTTTTTCATCTCCTTGCTGTAGCGAGTTTAGTACCTTCTTTGCAGCGCGCTGAGCTGCAAGCGCGCCTGTGTTTTGCTCTTCTATTTCAACAAGTCGGTGAGGACCAGCCTGCATTTGCAACGCAGTTTTTTCACCACGCAATTCATCTTTTGAAACAAGCTGCGCATTTTTATACGCAACATTCAAGTCGTCAAGCGAAAGCGTGTCAAGAGAAACTTCCGCGGATAGAAGTTGCTCAAGAACCATTGCAATCGGAAGCCCCCAGTCACCAAGGTGGTTTTCTCGATAGACCGTCCTGCCCACACGCTCATACATTCTTGCAATTGCATCCCCAATAATTGTTGATCGAAGGTGTCCGACATGTAATTGCTTGGCCACGTTTACACCACAAACATCAATCGCGACACTGTGTTCGTCTTCGTCTACTTCAATACCAAGCGAATCGCAGTCTAGTTCTTCCAAAAGCGAGCAGAGCGCGCTGTCGCTTATTCGAATATTAATAAACCCGGGGCCAGCGACAGTCGGCGTTTCTGCAACTTCACCAAAATCAACTACCGCAACAATTTTCTCCGCAAGCTCTTTTGGGTTGTGCCCATAACGCTTACCCAAAGCCATTGCCCCGTTTGCCTGAAAATCAGCAACGTTTGGATTTTGTGCCCTTCGAACAACGGGGTCAATATCCTCTTGGGGAATATCAAGCACCTTGGCTATGGCGATTCGTAAAGAGTTGCCAATAATTTCTTGAATATTGATAGACATAAAGATGCGTACCATACCTCGATTGAGATTAAATTGGCAGCGCCCGCCAGTTAGTGGGATGGTATAATTTGCGCCTCATGGCATCTCCCACCCACGAACCAACTACACAACTTGAAAAAACTGATAGGTGCAGCGAATTACACCACAGGCCAAGGGTTTTACTTGGGAAGATGGGGCTTGATGGTCACGACAGGGGTGTGAAATTGATAGCGAGAGCCCTGCGCGATAGTGGTATTCACGTTATCTATTCTGGTCTTTGGCAAACCCCACGATCTCTAGCAATTTCAG
>JACNLR010000074.1 GCA_014381385.1 Planctomycetota bacterium
CCTTTGGGGTCAGACTCCTTTGGGGTCAGACTCCTTTTTGGGGTCAGACTCCTTTTTGGGGTCAGACTCCTTTGGGGTCAGACTCCAAGTTATTGTGGGAGATATGTGCGACAAGTAAGGACCAAAGCGCCCTCTTCAAGCACAATTTCGCGAATATGTACTTCTCTGTCATCCATCAGAGAAATTATTGAGACAAAATCCCTTGCTTTATGTTGCGATTCTTTGATTAATTGCTCAAAAATGGAAAGTGGTGGTGGCACTTTTCCAAGCCGAATCGATTTCGGTGAGACAACCGCAATTCCGTCCTTAATAGTAATCCAAAGTTTAACTGCAATTGGCCTTGGCGCAGCTCCATCAATTTCAACCAACGCCGCAACCCAAAGGCCAGATGGTGTTGCATGTACCTGCAAGCCCTGTAATTCTTCTGGAATTTTAATTTCTTGGTCATGCGTAAGCCAGCCCTCAAGGCGCCCAGAAAGCCAAGCGTTTAGCGCTTCGTCCGAAATCCGAAGGCGCCACGTATCATCTTCGCTTCGTATTTTGTGAAATTCCTCATTCAATCTATATTCCGCACGATCTGCAAGTTTTGCAACTTCTGGATTTGAAAAATCTGGAGGCGCATACCAAGCTTGCGGTTGCCAACTTAACCAAACAACTATTCCCACTGCAACCGCAAGGAAAGCTGTACCACTGCAAAGAATAATGAGAAGTTTCTTCATGGTACTACTAGATTAACGTTTTGCCATCGTACGAAGCGCGAACAACAGTAAACAATTGCATACTATAAAGAGGAATCCCGCAATCGGAAACAATCGCCCGATCATGAGATCCGGTGGCAACACAACTACAGTGATTAAAAGCCCGCCCCCTAAAACGCCAAGCGCGTAGCCAGCCTGACCCGCTGCTTGCAACGATCCAAAAACAAGGTTCGATGCGTCTTGTCGGACTGCGACAGAAAAAGCAGATGGCATGAGACCAGAAGCGCCTACTCCATACATAAGGAGGCACGGCACCAAAAGTACAACAGGTGGCAGCCAAACCATAAGTCCAAGCCCAGCTAGTGCAATTCCACACATAAGGGAAGCAATAAGCCGGATTTTGGCCCCTCCGTACCGATCTGCTAGCAAACCAACGGGTGCAGAAAAAACAGCAAGAGAGAGAAACATGCCAACCAAAGCGACGCCAAGGGTCATTTTGGTGATGTTAAAACCAGAAGCAAGCAAAATCGGTAACGAAGTAGAAACAAGCGCAGCAAGGCCTCGGTCTAGGGCGTAGAACCCAGCACCGACCCATTCTCGTGGAATCAGTGGACAGGTCTGGCTATCTGGCAAGGGAGAAGGCGGCAAGTTGTCTACAGTTCGGCGTACGTACGCCGCAATTAGCGCAAGAACGGCCATAATCCCCGTGCCAGTCCATAGAACTGATTCTGGCGATTCGCTCCCTATTGCACTACCAAAGCCAACCCCGATTGCCAGCGCAACCATCATCGCCGTAAAGCCGCCACCAATTCGACCAGCATACCGCTCGTTTTCTCCAGCTCCCGCAATCAGACGAAATGGGATAGAAAGCAGTAGCAAATCTGCGCCACCTTCAAAGCATCGGAAGAGTAAAAACAGCCACCAAGAGGTAGACAGCGCCATTAACGCCATAAAAATGGCGGAAAGCACCGCAGCAGAAATGAACAAAACCGAAGAGGACAGGCGCCGTTTCAGGAACGCCAAAACTCCAATGGCCAATACAGCCCCGAGCAAATTAATCGCCATAAAATAATGCGCCGAGCCCTCCGAAACACCAAAACGCTCGACGGTCAGATCGTGCAAAACGGGCACAACCATCGCGTCTGGAACCGCAGCAAGCCCCAACAGCAAACATCCGACAATTAGTGGGTGCTTGCCGCGACTATGCTTTGATTTGTCGCCAATTGTCGCGAACATGCTCCATTTCCTTCAACCCTTTTGTTGCCCCGTGGGTACTTTATTTTGTGGAGACGAGTTCGACATCAAAGATGAGCGTAGCTCCACCTGGGATCACACCGCCAGCACCTGCCGCGCCGTATCCAAGATCAGCTGGAATAATGAGTTTTCGTTTACCGCCAACTTTCATCGAGCCCACGCCCTCGGTCCAGCCTGCAATCACACCGTTGAGGGGGAATTCAATAGTTTGTCCACGGTCAACACTCGAGTCAAATTTTGTGCCGTCTGTGAGCCAGCCGGTGTAATGCACTTCGACGGTGCTTGCTGGACTTGCTGGAGTTTCGCCATCGCCTTGGACAATGTCGTACCACTGTAAACCGCTATCGCTCGTTGAAATTTCGCCTGATACTGCATCGCCTGGTAATTGTTCCATGGGGGGTACCTTTGTGTAATCAATGATGTCTAATAATTCGACATCGAAAATAAGAGTGGAATCCGGTGGAATACTAGGTCTTCCACGTGAACCGTACGCTAAGTTAGCCGGAATTCTGAATTTTCTTTTTTCGCCAATCGTCATATCGCTCACGCCCTCTGTCCAGCCTCGAATGACTCGATTCAGCGGAAAAACCGAGGGTTTGCCGCGGTCTACGCTTGAATCAAACTTGGATCCGTCCTCAAGCCAACCGGTGTAATGCACTTTCACTACGTTCGCCGCACTTGGTGATTCGCCATTTCTGTCGCCTTCGCGAATCACCCACCACTCCAAGCCACTTGCGGATTGTTCGGGCTCGCCCTGCACTTCGTCGCCGGGCAAGGACGATTCGGATTGAATTTGCAATCCGAGCGATTCCAAGAATGGATCCATCGATGGTTCGCGCCCCAGATACTCTTGAACTAAATCCAAGCTATCTTCCGTGCCGCCTCTGGATAAAATCTTTTCTCGATAATACGCACCAGCCTCAGGGCTTAACATGCCAAGTTCCTTAAAACGTTGGAACATATCCTGCGCATATACAAGCGACCACATGTACCCGTAGTACCCTGCCTGATAGCCGGTCAGGTGCCCAAAACTACCTTGGAAATGCGAACCCGGAGTATGCGAATACATGCGCGTCATATCGTGAATGTCATACGCAACTTGGGTTGTGTCGACTTCACCATCTGTGTCGCAGTGATACGCCTGATCAACCATGCCGAGAAAAATCTGGCCTTCCGTCTTAACTCCGCTTTGTAAATTCTTCGCAGCAATCATCCCTTCGATGAGTTCCGCTGGCATCGGTTCACCTGTTTCGTAATGTTTTGCAAACAAAGAAAGTGTTTCTGGTGTCCACACCCACTCTTCGAACATCTGCGAAGGTGCTTCGACAAAGTCACGCTCTACGCTTGTCCCCGCAAAACCAGCTATTTCCGCTTCGCTTAATATTGTATGTAAACAGTGTCCAAACTCGTGGAAGAATGTTTCCGCTTCATCGTGCGTCATGAGTGAGGGCTTGTCTGCGGTTGGTTTTGTAAAATTGCAAACGAGGGCGGCGACCGGAAGTTGCACAGAGCCGTCTTCCCAAACTTTATGCTGGACCAATCCCCACTGCGCCGCGTGTGAATATTTATTGTCACGCGGGTGCAAATCAATATAAAACTCTCCAAGTTGCTTGTTTGTTTTTGTGTCCCAAACTTCAAACAGGCGAACGTCTTCATGCCAGAGGGGAGTGCCGCGTTCTTCTGCAATGTCGGTCACTTCTCTATACTCAATTCCATACAAAAGTTGTGTTATTTCAAACAGTCCATCCATCACGTTTTGTAACGGTAAATACTCTTGTACTTTTTGTGAATCAACTGCGTATTTGTCGTTTTTAATTT
>JACNLR010000077.1 GCA_014381385.1 Planctomycetota bacterium
TCCGCTGAGCAGTCATGCGGAAATCGGGGTACGTGTCACAAAAAACTGCCTTAGCATCAGCGATACGTGCAAGAGTTGGATAAATCACAAAGTAAGGATCGGGAACAATCAATTCATCTCCGGGTCCAAGAATCGCCAAACATGCAAGCGTCAAAGCTCCGGCAGTGCCACAAGTAACCATTGCGCTGTGGTGTGCTTTCTCATCGAACTCCCAGCCAAACTGCGAGTGCAGTCTCGCATGAATCGAAGCTAACAAAGCTGCATCGCCTACTGTAGATGTATATCCATTCTTGTCCGAAAGAATTGCATCAATTGCAGCTTGTTTGATTGAATCAGGTACTAAAAAATCTGGTTGCCCGATTGATAGATTCACTGGGTCTTCACATGCTTGCGCAAGTGCCCAAGCGCGGCGTATCCCCGAATCCTCTATGTCTTGTACGCGCTTCGAAAGCAGACGCCCAATGTCGAGCGGAGCAGTCAAGATTACTCTTCGCTGCCTGCTACTTCTACACCGTCTTCAGTGCCGTCGTCTTCTTTCTTCTGCTTACCAGCAATTTTTATCTTCCGGCTTCCAACCTTTGGTAAGCCAATCGGTGAGCCACTTTCTTTGTCGAATTTATCTGCACCTGCAAGTTGCTCGATGCGTTCGGCACGAGTAAGTACGTTGCGGTGTTGGTTTAGACCTGCTGGTTTTGTTTTCAAACTTCGGTGAAGACTCATAATTCTGATTCCTAATCTAGAGCGCTTTACTTCTTGTAAAGCGATTGGTATGCATCCTTTAGGTCACTTCCGCGACCCGCGTTAGTAGTTGTCCATTGTTGCCCAATGGCATGAATCTTGGACCGGACATCCGTAGCAACTGCATCATTCGGGTCCTGAGATCCTGGCAACGCAATAACACGGTAGAGCCGCGTATTATTGCCAGAAATGGCATATGTTTCAAGTCCTTTTTCCCTACAGAACGATGCTAATTGTACCGCACCATCTTTTGTTGTCTGAATAAGGGTGAAATAGTTCTTTCCTCCCACCCGTGGATCACTGGTAATAGGCCCCCAGCCTGTTTGTGTCACGTGCGTCGATGGTTGGTTTTTAGGCAAATTAACCGCTTTTGAGTTCGATAGCGGTGGGCTTGGCTGGGAAACCGCAACCTCTTCAAAGATACGGCTACCATAATCTTCCCTTGCGATATCCGAACCACGCCGGAATCCCATTGTGTATGAAATTACGATTAAAGCAATGCAAATTGCAACAATAACTCCAATTGAACCAATCGACATTCGAACAGACCGTCCGGGCGTCAACACGTTGTGCGCAAGGCTGTCGTCTTGGGCGAAGTCAACGCTTTCGAGCTCTGGTTTGCGTTTCCGTCCAAGAGGTTTGTTTGTTGAGATTAACTCGTACAGTGCGGGACCTTTTTTTCGACTCACTTTGTACCTCCAATTCCAATCACACTTGCCATTGCCATACTGTTCGTATGCGATAAGCTCAATCGCCATTCACAAATACCTTGGTCTGCTGCTACTTCAGCAGCACGACCGAATAACGTTAGTATCGGTGGACCGTCTTCTCTTGAAACGCTCACATCCACCCAATTAATACCCCCTGCAAGACCTGTGCCAAGCGCTTTGAGTACAGCTTCTTTTGCTGCGTACCTTGCCGCGAATCGTTGCGCGCGCATCTCTTTCGAAGAAACGTCCGCTGCTTCTTGCTCTGTTTTGGTGAAGCATCGATCAATGAAAGTTTGCCCATGTGTCTCTAGCATCGTCGCAACACGATCCACATCTATAATGTCGATGCCATGCACGAGAATCATCTGGTCGTCTCCATTAAGCACACATCAAGTAAATGACCAAGTTGCCCTGTGACCAATTTCTGCATCGCAAGCGTTACCGCATTAGGCGAACCGGGGAGCATAAATATTGGTGTTCGCAGAATTCCAACGTCAATCCAGCCAGCATGGGCGCGGCTAAGCATCGCTGCTGCTCCAATTTCTTCGTAACTAAGTTGACGAAAAAGTTCTCCAAAGCCGGGCATGCTTGCAGCAAGCAGTGGCAGAATCGCTTCCGGAGTTACATCTCTTTTGGAGATACCCGTTCCACCAGTCACAACAATAGCGTCGACTGTTTCATCCTCTGCCCATTTCATAACAAACGAGGCAATCACAGCTTTTTCGTCGGGCACAATCTCACGCGTTGCGATTGAGTGGCCAGCAAGTTTTAACTCCTCAACTGCAATAGCACCGCTGCGATCATCTTTAATCGAACGTGTATCGCTCACAGTAAGTACTGCAACGACAGCTTTCCTTTCTGAAGTACCATGCTTCATGCACGCAGCATACCCTATTGATGGCTAGCAGTGCTACCATGCCCCAAGACATGGCAAAACAACAAATCGAAATTCAATTCATTGCAGATGCCATCGACGTAGGGGTCGCAACTGTATTACCCTCCATTGGTTGTGGAGGCGAGTGCATTTTCGTCGGCCGCACGAGACCTCAAAATAATGAGCAGCATGGAGAACTCAAAGCACTACAGTACGATTGCTATGAAGAATTGGCAGAAAAAGAACTCCAAGCACTCGCCAAAGAAGCGATACGACGATTTGGCGTTAGGCACATCCGCGTAACGCACAGCGTTGGTCGCGTCGCAATTCACCAAGCAAGTGTTGTCATCGCTGTAGCAAGTGACCATCGAGACGATGCCTTTACCGCTTGTCGGTTTATGATTGACATACTCAAGCAGCGAGTACCAATATGGAAACAAGAAGTATGGTCAGATGGTACAACTTGGTCTAATGGCGTACCACTGATTGCCACATGAAAGGCAACATCGCAATAATTCTTGCACTTTTGGGCATTAGCTGCTTTGTATATGTTTTTGGCTGGCTTAGTCCCGAAACAAATTCTCTCCTCAAGCAAAATAACGACCTCATTGCGCTCAATCTATTTGAAGAAGCAGCACAATATAAAATCGAAGCAAAGGAGATTTCCAGATGGATAATCCCAATCGCGACGCTTGGCTGTTTACTACTTATTCCCATTAACATCTATATCATTCGCGCACAAATGAAGAAATTATGATCGCCAATAAACGCGCAAAAAAATTGTTTGCAGAATTGCAGGAACGATATCCAGATGCACACTGTGCCCTTGCGTACAATTCGCCGCTGGAATTGTTGTTCGCGACAATTCTTTCAGCGCAGTCAACAGATGTCGGCGTGAACAAAGCGACTCCCGCTTTGTTCAAAGCGTTTCCAACAGTGCAAGACTACGCAAATTCGTCACCAGAAGAAATAGAACCCTATATTTCTTCCATCGGCCTCTTTCGCAGCAAGGCTAAATCACTCTATACTTCTGCAAACATGATCGTAGATGATTATGGAGGCGAAGTACCAGACAATATGAAAGACCTTGTCAAACTTCGAGGTGTTGCACGTAAAACTGCCAACGTCGTCCTAGGCAACGCCTTCCGTAAAAACGAAGGAGTCGTCGTCGATACACACGTCGGACGCCTTGCACAACGATTTGGATTAACAACAGAAACCAAGCCAGACAAAATCGAAAAGGATTTAATGGCACTCTTTCCCCAAGAACAATGGACTTTGCTTAGCCACTTGCTCGTTTGGCATGGCCGCCAAGTTTGCAAAAAACGCGGCGGATCGTGTAACGAAGATGCAATTTGTAAGCGTTATTGTTCTAACGCAATTTCGCCTTGAACTTCTTCAAGCGTACCCACAAACCCCGCTGCTGAAACAAAGCAAACACCCCCGTCAAAGAGTGAGATTAGTTGCACAATTGGCCCCGCAAGTTGCACTTGGTCAACTTCTATAAACTCTCCGCTGCTTGTCTGCTTGCACACAGATACTCCACCTTGCGTCCCAAACCAGAAATTTCCTTCTAAAGCAATAACCGTTACCGCTGGCTGTGTTAACGCGAGCGCCACATTACCAGAGTCAGTCGAAATTACAACTTCACCACTTTGCGATTGTATTCTCGCTTCACCGCCCAGAACAATAGCGCTAGTCTGAATTTCAATTGGTTCAATTTGGTCTTGGGAGTATTCAATCCCCTCATTAAATCTGTAGAGAATAGAACCCCTTCCCGTTGGCACTTGCAAAGTGCGAACGTCGTACACACCAGCGCCAAGTACTCCATGCGATGGCACGATTCGAAAAAGTGTTTCTCCTGGCCCACCTGCATCTGGCGAAATGCGATAAACACCTCTTCCAAAATTACCACTGAGCGCAAAATAATTTGAGGCGAGGAGACCGATGTTTTCAACGCCTTCAATAGCAAAAGAACGAAGCAAGCGCAATTCTTTTGGTGCAATTCCAAGGACATGGATTCCTGTAGTAGTCGTTACAAAAACTCTACTCCCTCGAGTAAGAATATTTGTAGGAACCCCCTCAAGAACTACTCTTGCTAAGGTTGAAACTATTGGTTGCAAATCTCCTGCAAGCAATCCAACCTCCGTCTCGTCGCCAATGCTACGTAGATACAAAATCGTACCTAGGTCGACATTTGCAGTTGGGTCTAGTTCAATAAGTTGTGCAGCACGGCCCAGCGTTTCACCGGATTTACTGCTTACTATAGATCGATTGGAAACGTAAACTATTCCTTCAGTCGTTGACTTCGCTGCACTTGCAATATCACAATCGCATGTAATGATTTTTTTGCCGTCTCGAAGTGCGACCACACCACCCTCGCCGAAGACGACTGGTTCGTTTCGAACTGTAGCTAAACTATGCGGAAGAATACCTAGCACATCAGAAGTTCTTGTGCGTATCAACTCTGGCTGCATTGGATTGATGACATCGAATTCAAGTACTTCTTTACCATCAAGGAGGACATACAACAAATTGCCATCGAGTAACAATTCCGTACAAAGAGCCGTTGCTGGGCTTGCGAGTTTGACCGTAGTTAAAAGAGTGCCCTTGTTTTTATGCAGAACATGAAGATTCGCACCTTCAGCCTGATACCAATAATTGCCCCCAATCACAAGCGCAGTCGCGGGACCGCCACAAGCGTGGGTTACTCGAAGGCTAGAAGCCCAGAGAGGATGGCTTACACCCAAGGATAAAAAGAAAACAATAAAGAGACAAATCTTTCGCATTCGTGTCATGATACAACTATGAGCACACCTAGTAATGATCGACTTAGCCAATTACGGAATCTTCTTGAATGCGACCCCCATGATGCATTCTGTATGTATGGAATCGCGATGGAATACGCCAAATCAAATGCACACCAAGAAGCCATCGCATGGTTTGACCGTACAATGGAAACAGACCCTGCCTATTCCTATGCTTGGTACCACAAAGCGAGAAGCCAAGATTCCCTTGGCGACCAAGCAGGAGCGATCCGTACATTAGAAGACGGAATAAGGCATGCAATTACTGCTGGCGATACTCACACAGAAGACGAAATGAAGGCATTACTACAAGATATTTCATGACCCACCTCATCACTTCAATTGAACCTTCTGAAAAAGACCCAAACGCGCGTGATATCTATGTCCAAGGAAAATTCGCCATGACAGTGCCATGTGCGACAATCGAGGAATTGCAACTTACAGTCGAACAAGCGTGGGACGATGCAGCGACCAATGCTATTGAAACGGCCTGTGCGATTGCATCAGCAAGACAAATAGCATTAGACCTCATTACTAGACGAACTTGGGGCAGTGGAGAGTTACGTTCTCGGCTTGTAAAACGAGGAAGTACGCAATCTGTAGCAGAAGAAACGGTTGAACAACTTGTTGAGGATGGCTGGCTCGATGACCACGCCTTTGCTCGTGCGCTCATTCGGCAATGGCTTCGCAAAGAACCCGCAGGCCGAAGATGGCTTGCTCATAAATTACGGGAAAAAGAAGTCGACCCAAACACAGCCAAGCGTGCAATTGATGAAGAACTAGGTGAGCAGAGCGAACAATATGCAGCTGATTTGTTTGCTGCGACTCGTTTTGCAAAAATTTCTTCTGATGACGAAGGTGCCACTCGTAAGAAAATTGTTTCTGCATTGACGCGAAAGGGTTTTGCCATTGACGTCGCTGCTGAAGCTTTCCGCAAGGCACAAGAGGCACATTCTTAAGCTAGGATGTACAAAATGCCCGAACTCGATACACTTCCAATTGAGATTTCCTTCGAAGATGCGATAGGCATGAAAGAAGTAGCGATTATCGACTGCCGATCGACTGAGGAATTTGAAGACGGGCACCTTGCACGAGCAATCCACTTGCCCTTACAACATCTGAGCATTCAGATTGATGATTTTCCTTGTTCAAACGAGGACACTATCTTTGTATATTGCAGAACAGGAAACAGATCCCATACATTTGCTGTTTATCTACGGTCCATTGGGTTCACAAAATGCCAATCAATAGCTGGCGGGTATTCGCTTTGGGGTGAAATGACATGCTAAAACACCGCCTTATCACGGGACCACTTTTAAGTCTAGCACTCTTGACACTTATCTACTTTGACAACAGAATAGGTTCTATAACTTGCGATTGCGGAGTTATTTTTCAACCGGGGCTTCTCATTGCCTTGCTCGCGATGCTTGTAGCACCACTCGCTGCTTTCGAGCTTAATGCTATGGCAAAAAGTGCAGGCATTCGCTGCAGCATCCCAATACTTATTCTGTCGATGGAAGCATGGATTGCGACGGTGTACCTTGTGCCATCTTCGATTGCAACTGCTTCTGCCATTGCATTCATGGCGACTGTGCTTGTTGGCAGTTTTGCACTTTCTGTCATTTGCCTTTCAAAGGGCAAAGAGTTACGCGGCGTAATCTCCGGTTCGACTTTTACCGTAGCAACTGCTGCATATGTTGCGATGGGATTTGGCCTCTTGCTCTTAATTCGTCGTGACCACAGCGCTTGGTGGATTTTAGGAATCATTGCAATTGTCAAAATGTGTGACACAGGAGCCTTTTTCGTTGGATGCAACTTTGGTAAACATAAACTTATCCCATGGGTTAGTCCTGCAAAGACTTGGGAAGGTCTCTTTGGCGGAGTTGTAACCGCTTCACTAACTGCGATGGGTCTTGCAACTCTGAGTAAAACATACTTGCAGAGCGAACCACAAATTATGCTCGGATACGCAGCATTCCTTGGAATTCTTTTTGGAGCACTAGGTCAACTTGGCGACTTGATAATGAGCGTATTCAAACGAGATAGTGGTATTAAAGATGCTTCATCGGTACTACCTGGCCTTGGTGGCTTTCTTGATGTCCTTGATTCTCTGTTAATAGTTAGCGCCGTCGCGTATTGGTTGCTACCTAAGTGAGTGATACTCTGATAGAATTAACCGCTATGCCTTTAATTGACAACTTGCTCACGCTTTACAAGGTTGATCGACAAGTTCGCAGTCTGCGAAGCAGAGTTGAATCAGCGCAAATCTACCTCAATGTCCAAAACAGATTGATGACTGAGATTGGAGTTGAGCAGGCAGAGAGCAATCTCAAGCGCAAACAACACAAGGCAAATATCTCGAACATCGAAACTGAAATCGGTGCAGTTGATGTGCGGATTGAGCACTTACGAGAAGAACTCAACCAAGCAATTAATGATAAACAATATTCAGCACTGCTCGCTGAAATGAATACCATCAAAGTACATCGCAAAGCATTTGAAGACGAAGAACTTATTGAGATGTCCGCCGTTGAAGATCTTGATGCAAACCTAGCAGACATTTCGCAGCGTCTAGAAGAACGAGAAAAAGTTACTAAAGTTGCTTCAAAAGAACTTAAAGTTCGTGAAGCAGAAATTGCAGAACAACTCGCTGAATTAGAAACTGAACGAGAAGCTGCTGCAGCAGTTATTCCAGAGAGCGTTCTTGATGAATTTGAGTCTCTTGCTGACGATTACGATGGTGAATCTATGGCTGCTGTTGAAATCATTGACCTCAAAAGGCGTGAGTATTCCTGCACTTCCTGCAGCCTCCGACTTCCACTTGATTCAATCACAAGCATGCTCGGTAACAAAGACGCTCACGTAAAATGTGTTTCATGCGACAGGATTCTTTTCCTTGAGGCCGAATCACGTGAAGCTATCGCGCCCGCTGACACGTAATTCGCCCAGTGGCAGTTACCTGCCCAACGACGAAGTCCGCTTTAAAACAGTTGAAATTACAAATTACATTTAATCATAATAAAACCAGCTTGCACTGGGACATTTTATTCAATACAGTTTCTAGTTACTGTCGTCTTCTACGATATAAACCAGTTACACCAAAGAGAACGAGTACACTTGGAGTTGGCACGGCACCTGAGAAAATATCCACAGATACTGCGTCAAGGACATTGTGAGGAGCAGTTCCGTTCACAAAGAATGCCCATTCTGTGATTGCGCCCGTATAGGTAGATAAATCCCATGTATACGATGTACTAACATTTGCACCAAACCCTGGAATTTCTTCGTAAAAGTTCGTTGCGAACGTATCGTACGTAAACATTTGGCCTGCTATGCCGTCGCCGACCCAAAGGCTTACATTGGCATAATCCATTTCCGTTCCCATCGAAGCAACATTTAAAACTGCTTGCTCCAGCGGTCCATATCCATATACGTGTAATTCCAATCCACCTATCTGATTGTATATGTTGCCAGAACCAGTCAGCATAGCACCTTCCGCAAAGTTAAACAACATACCACCAGCATCGCCGCTGTCATTGAAATTTGGCGCATTGTATGCAGATGAAAAAGAATCCCAACCATAATATTGTGTACCTGCATCCCCGCGCCATGCTGGAATTTCTGGGTTCACCAAATCTGCTGAAACTTGCGACGCTGCTCCAGCAGCGATGATTGAACAACATAAAACTTTACTAAACATATCTTTTTCCTATTTATTTTTACGAATCCCACGCAGCAATAATGGCAAGTAAATCTGAGACGTTTACTTCGCCATCTGCATTGAGATCACTCGAACAACAACTACAAAAACCCCAATCACTTAGGGCAATCAAAATATCACTTACGCCGACAGAGCCATCACCGTCCAGATCCTCGGGGACAGTTGTAGCCTCATGGGCAATTACGGTAAAACTAAATTTGGCTGCATCTGCAAGTCCTAAATAGACTGCCCAACTTTCCTTCATGTGAAAGTTTGGCTGTACTAATCCTACAGTTTTTCTCAAACCGGGCTGTTGCGCTTGATGCAAGGACGAAACAACAAAACTCAGCAAACCTTCGTTGAACGAATGCCGCAAATAGCACTGTATCTCTGGATCTGCAACATTTATGGCAAAGGATAGAACAGTCTCGGTTTCTATTACACTACCGGGTGTTATTTTTGCATTTTCCCCAATAGCAAATGGTTCGGGCTGAAATGCATCAAGAACATTATTTGATACGTCAATTGGCTGGAATCCATTTAGAAATGAAACCGGATAGGCATTTCTTTCTCGCCTTGAAGCGCCAAATGGAAATGGTCCTGTCTCGCCAAATGTCCAACCATTGAATCCACCTCGAAATGCTGCGCCATATAATTCCATAGGCCTACCAGCGTCTACGTCTTCCACGCCAGAATCAGGAAGGTAACTCTCCCACGCATCAACCGTTGGATCGTACACATTGCCATCATTGCTGATAGAAATATGTACCGTTGCCTCAACAATTTCATATTGCGAAACTCCAAGCCCTACAGGTATATCCTCTGGTGTAATAAAACCCAGTAAAATTTGGCCATCTCTATCGTCAAATATCTCGAACCCACCCCCAATAGAAGAAAAAGTTGACGCAACTTCTCGACTGCCCACTGTAGAGTTGTAGGGATACATCCATCGATCAAAATTCGGTGCTTCGAGCGTCGTTGTAAACGTATCTGCGCCACACAGCTGCACCAAAACCAGTGGTACGATAAAACGTAATATTCTTCGTTGCACTTTCTCCATGGCGCAACATTATACTTTCGTTGAGACCAACTCGCAGTTAATTACTCTGATATAATGCAAAAAATCAGGATTCACTGTTTTTCTCTCCGTACTTCAATGCTTAGGTCAAAGGGCAGTTTGGTCAATGAAATTTCGCACTAATTGCAAAGCAAAACATGGATTTACGCTCATTGAATTGCTCATTGTAATTGCAATCGTTGCCGTTTTAGTTGGAATAACTACAGTTGTAGCAGCGAATGTCCTTGCGTCTGCACGTAGCACCAAAGAGGCGAGCGCGATGCGCTCCGTTTTGCAGGCGTACATTCTTGCTGCAACGGATCAACGTGGTGAGTTCATTGCTGGCTACTCCAACGACGAAAACGAAATTGTCACTGGCCCAGGCGGTGAAATTATCCCTTGGCCAGCAAGTGGCCGCTATGTTTGGAGGATACTCCCGTACCTGGACAACGCGATGGAGTCGCTCTATGTTAATGAACAATCGGCGTGGCTTACACAATACACAGGTTCAGATAATTACAACTATATTTCAAGTCTTTTTCCCTCTTTCGGATTAAACAGCGAATGGATGGGAGGAGATGACAGGACTACGGCTATGCCTGCTCTTGAAAAAATGCACTTGTATGGCAAATTCCTTTCTGATGTCCGGCACCCAGCAAGGCAGTTAGTTTTTGCTTCAGCAAAGGCACCAGACGATTCTAGCGATGGGTCAAACGGCGTTGCGCTGCTAAAGGAAGGGTACTTCGAAATCAAAAGCCCTTACTTCCCAAGTGGTGGGGATACTTGGAGATGGCACACACTTGATGGCGAGCCATCAACTTTCCCTACTGAAAACTCCGGTGACCACGGTAACCTCTCTGCTCGCCACAGCGGGAAAATACTCGCAGGTCAGCTAGATGGTTCTACAGAATTTTTACGCATCAAAGATCTCGCAAATATGCAGCGCTGGGCACCAACCGCAACCACGCAAGATTGGACACCCTCTGTAACACCGTAATTCAGGATTCGCTTCAGTTGAGTACAATGACCACGTAATGTTGTGTCCTTATTGTGAAAGAGATGATGACAAGGTCATCGATAGCCGCGGCTCTGACGGTGGAAAGTCTATCCGCCGCCGCCGAGAGTGCCAAAAGTGCAATAGAAGGTTTACCACCTTTGAGCGAGTGGAAAAAACATCCCGTCTCATGGTCATCAAGCGTGACGGATCTCGCACACCATTTGACCCTGAAAAAGTACTCCGGGGACTGCAAGCAGCCTGCGGTAAGCGACCTATACCTGAAGACCGCAAAATTGCGATCGTACGCGAAGTCGAAGAAGAACTCATGCAATTATTCGAACGCGAAGTCGACAGCAAGGAAGTCGGCTTGCGGGTTGCTCTACACCTTAAAACTGTTGACCAGATAGTCTATATTCGTTACGCAAGTGAGTACTTCAACTTTCAAAACTTAAACGCGCTCTCGCGAGAAGTGTCCGAATTACAAGAAGAACCACCCGTCATCCCTGCGCAGTCTGACCTCTTTACTTCATAAATCACCAAAAAAACATGCCAACAATTACGCTCCCAGACAATTCCACTCGGTCCTTTGAAGGAACTACATCACCCCACGAAATTGCATTAGATATTTCAGAGGGGCTCGCAGCGTGTGCTATTGGCGCAAGGATCAACGGCGTTCTATCCGATGTACATTCGCCTATCACCGAAGACGCAGAAGTCAAATTGATTACTGCTCGCAAGGGTGAAAAAGAAAGCGACCCAGACGCGCTTTTCCTCATTAGGCACAGTTGCGCGCATGTCATGGCGGAAGCCATTCAAAGCGTGCATCCGGACGCACAACTCGTCTACGGCCCTGCCCTTGAAAATGGTTTTTACTACGACATTTCTTTTGACGACGATACGCCAATCTCTAGCGAAGAGTTTGACGCAATAGAACAAGAAATGAAAGTAATAATCAAAGAAGATCGCCCTTTCACGAAATACTCATTGCCGGTCGAAGATGGAATGAAAAAACTCAAAAACGAGGGAAGCAAATACAAACTTGACAATGCAAAACGCGCTGTAGAAAACGGTTCAGAAAGTTTAACGTGGTACGTAACAGGCGCACCAGATGTGAATTGGGAAGATCTTTGCCGCGGACCGCACGTTCCTACTACGGGTTGCATCGGTGCATTTACTTTACAGAGTATCGCAAGCAGTTATTGGCATGGCGACGCCGACTCAGACAGACTGACCCGTGTTTATGGAACCGCTTTCGTGCACAAAAAACAATTGAAAAACCATCTCAAACTTCTTGAAGAAGCGAAGAAACGTGACCATCGAGTAATCGGCAAAAAACTTGGACTCTTTCATATTGACGAGATGGTTGGACAAGGGCTATTGCTTTGGACACCCAACGGCGCAGTTATCCGGCAAGAATTACAAAACTTTATCTCGGAACAATTACGTCGCCAAAAGTACAGACAAGTTTTCACACCCCACATTGGCAAACTTGACTTATACAGAACTTCAGGACATTACCCATACTACCAAGAGAGTCAGTACCCCCCACTCATCGATCCAGAGCAACTGCAGAAACTCGCGCATGAAGGATGTACTTGTGGCGACCTTGCAAACTTTATGAAAGACGGGGAAATTGAAGGGTATCTTCTCAAGCCGATGAATTGCCCGCACCACATACGAATTTATGCAAACGGTCAACACAGCTATCGCGATCTGCCGATTCGACTCGCCGAGTTTGGCACGGTATATCGGTGGGAACAATCAGGGGAGATTAGCGGAATGACCCGTGTTCGCGGTTTTACACAAGACGACGCCCACCTCTTCTGCACCGAAGAACAAGTTGAAGGTGAAATTATTGGTTGCCTTGAACTCGTAAAAATTATTTTCAAGACATTAGGCATGCTCGACTACACCGTGCGAATTGGATTACGTGATGCTGATTCAGACAAGTACGTTGGTGATCCGGCGAATTGGGATAAAGCTGAGGCAGCTTGCAGAACTGCTGCTGCAACACTTGGCGTCCCTTGGATTGAAGAGGAAGGCGAAGCCGCTTTCTATGGTCCTAAAATTGACTTCATCGTCAAGGACGTGCTTGGAAGGGAGTGGCAACTTGGCACTGTGCAAGTAGATTACAATTTGCCTGAACGATTTGACCTCACGTACATTGGGAAAGATGGTGATTCACACCGCCCAGTTATGATTCACAGAGCGCCCTTTGGTTCTATGGAGCGTTTTATTGGCGTACTCATAGAGCACTTCGCTGGCGCGTTCCCAACATGGCTTGCGCCAGAGCAAGTGCGTGTGCTTGCCATTTCAGAGAAGTCAAACGAATACGCAGATCACGTACACCAAACTCTCCTTGATAAAGATATCCGCGCTGCTGTGGACAAAGGCGATGAACGAATCCAAGCAAAGATTCGAAATGCCGCAGAGATGAAAGTACCATGGATTCTTGTCGTTGGACCACGAGATGCCCAAGAGAATAACGTAAGCGTTCGCAGGCGTGGCATTATGGATGACCTTGGCGCTGCTGGGCTAGACAAATTTGCACAGTCAGTTTCAGAAGAAATTAAGAGCCGAGGCAAAACTTCCGCGCTAAAAACATGTTTTCCTTCTATTCAAATGCCAGAAGATGCTTGCTAATTTCCCGCAATTTGCATATCCTGACCATCTTAGCCTCATACTATGGGGCAATTTGGATATGAAAATGAAACGTGCAATTCAAAATTACTACCAATCTGCTAAAGCGATTGCTGTGAGTATGCACTTTTCAAGCGAAACCGCATGATTGATATCCTCATGAACAACACAATCGTTTCACTGTCGGCTTGTCCAATGGATTTTGCCGAATTGTATTCCATACCTTTACACGGAGAATTGAACTATCGCTCGTAGACGACATATAAAACCGCGGGAAAATGCTCGGAATCTTCCCAAAATTAATGAACGAATAAGGGCGCAGCAGGTTCGCCTTATTGACCAAAATGAAAATATGCTTGGGGTTGTGGATAAAATGGAGGGAATTCGCCTTGCGCAAGATGCAGGGCTTGACCTCGTTGAAGTTTCTCCTAATTCTGATCCGCCAGTTTGCCGGATTCTCGACTTCGGCAAATATCGGTATGAACAATCAAAGAAAGAGCGCGCAAATCGCGCAAAAACAAAAACCGTCGAAACCAAAGAAGTTCGACTCGGTCGTTCAATGAAAATTGATCCGCATGATGTGCAAATTCGAATCAACCAAGCTCGACGTTTTTTACTTGATGGGCACAAGGTCCTTATTGTTCAAAACTTCCGTGGCAGAGAAATGATGCACAAAGAACGTGGGATCATTCGCATGCAAGAAATAATTGCGCAACTTGATGATGTCTCAAAAGTAGAAACTCCACCGAAGTTTGCAGGAAGGCGCCAAACTATGGTTCTTGGTCCTGATCAAACAAAAATTAAGTCCTTTCTCGCTTCGCGTGCTGCAATGGAAGTACAGAAACAAGAAGAACCCGAAGCAAATTAAAACATGTCTCTCTATGGCGTCATCTCAGACATCCACGGAAATGCACACGCTTTAAAATCTGTGTATGAAAAACTTGCTGAGATGCAAGTAGATCGAATATTATGCCTCGGGGATATCGTCGGATATGGCCCTCAGCCTTCTAAATGCCTTGACCTTGTCCTGAGTTACTGCCACGAAGTTGTAAAGGGCAACCACGACGAAGCTGTTCTTGATCCAGACTTGGGGCGCTATTTTAACAACGCTGCGCTCGCTGCCTTAAATTGGACTCGTGAGCAACTTGGTCCATACCACTTGCACGCTATTAGCCATATGAAAACGAGAATTCGACTTGGCGATTCTTTGCTTTTAGTGCACGATACGCCTGTACTTCACGATTCTGCGTATGTACATGAATTACCACATGCTATAGAAGCATTTGAGGGATTAGAGCAAGGCATATGTTTACATGGACATACACATTTGCCGACTATTTTTCATTCTAAAAATAACGGCGAAGTGACATTGCAGATTCCTGTAGAAGGTGAACCTGTTATTTTGAACCCACACGACCGCTATCTTTGCAACCCCGGGTCTGTTGGGCAACCAAGAGATGGTGATTCCAGAGCTAGCTTTGCTACACTTGAGTATACATCGCCCGACGCAGAGTCTATTTTTACTTTGTACCGAACCACGTACGACATACAAGGTGCGCAAGCCGAAACGCACAGCGTAGGGCTACCTTCGATTCTTGCTGAACGACTAGAAATCGGGTCGTAACTGTAACCACTTTCCTACACAGGAAGTTAGATCTGTTTCGCCCAATTGCCATAGCGGAATCGGAGGAAAAAGAGGACGGCTCTTACGAGCATCTCTCCGCATATCGCGTACCAAATGCCGACCAATCCCATTTCAAGGTAGACTCCAAAAAACCAAGCGGCTGGAAGTCGAACGCCCCAACTCGATACAGTCGTAATGATGAATGTCCAAACGGTATCGCCCACACCCTTTAACGACTGACGTATTACCATCATTACTGCAAACGCAACTTGCATAATACCTGCAATGACTAATAGTTTAGGTACTAGTGCTAGGTGCATTGGCTCAGTTGAAATAATGGCTGTTAAAGATTTCCCACCAAATACCATACCAAGACCCAGAGTTCCCATAAATAAGATCGCTAAAAATACACAAACGACGATTGATTTTTTTGCTTGCTTCAAATTGCCTGCACCGAGGTTTTGTCCAGCCAATGTGCCCGCTGCAAGACCGATTGCAAATCCAGGAAGAAAACTAAACGCCTCCCACTGCACAGCGATCACGTGCGCACCTTGTAACCCTTGCACTACGGGTTCATCCGCATCTACATCTAGAGCCATATCTGCAGCAATTTGACCAATAAATTGCAAAACGAACAAATTGGCTGCCCACATAGATAATCCCTCAAAGAAATTCGGTATACCTATCTTTGCGATTCGCAAAAATAACGAATAATCTGGCAAAAGATCTGGAAGATGAAGGCGTAAATCCTTTACACCCCGAACCAAGACTCCAACAATCAAAATGCCTCCGACGAGATATGCAATTGAAGTACCAATTGCAATACCAACTACGTGCATATCCCATGCGAAAGGGTTTTCGATTGTCGTTTCCCCTAGACGTACATCTGCGCCACTTAAACTCCAAGAACAAACTAAGTTAACTATGTTTACGAAGACCGTGACAACTGCTGGCCGAAGCGTATCTCCGCTTCCATGCAAAGCCATCGAACCTGTAGTCATTACACTGCAAGCTGGCATTCCGATTGCTAAAATTTGTATGTACTGCACTAAGTATTTGTTTGCTTCAGCCGAGAGTTGACATAACTCGCCAAGGGGTACCGCAAAAAACCACAGCCCAGCACCGACCATACAGCCCCAGAAAAAGGCAAGTGTTAACGACTGCCCTAGTACTTTATGTCCATCTGCCACCCTACCTCCCCCCATCGCCCTTGCAATGAGTGCTTGGGCGCCCATGCCAACACCAGAAACAGCAATCGCTATGAACCAACCAATATAGGAGCCAATGCCGATCGCGTCCAACGACGGCAACACAATATCCTGAGGGAGTGCACCTGCAAATATTTTGTCAGCGAGCCCAACACAAGCAATCAGTATTTGCTGGACTAAAATTGGGATTGCTAAAAACCAAATCGCTCCCCACATTGTTTTTCCTGCGAGTGAGCCGCTATGTATTTCGCCCTCTGATTCAGAATTAGGTTGAATCTTCCGTGTCACTGAGAAGTTTTATCGTCATCTTCGTACGTCGATTTCGTTGCGTCTTCTTTTAAGCCCGCAGGAGAATCGGGACGTTCGTGAATTCTGTATTCCCAAAAAATCAAACTATCCCACCAACGCTCTTCGTGTTGGTAAGTTGGATATTCGTAGTCAGATCGATACGCAAAGAGACTTTGATTAGATTTTAGAGTACGATCGCTCCACGCATACCACGCATCCCAGTCCGTCCCAAAGACTTGGCCAGTTAATACATGTAAGGATTGTGCAGATGCAAGGTTGATGGACAAATCGTTCGATTGCAAGCCTTCAATAAGACCATTGAATACTTGTGGTTGCGGGTATTGACCTAGCGCTATTGCAGATGCGTTTCGAACTTGACTATCTTCATCTTGATTCCGAAGCGAGCGAAGCAAAGCAATAACAACTGCTGGGTTATGCAATCTTTGCAGTGCATTGGACGCTGCTCGTCTAACTTGTGTACTCTTTAATTTTTCAGATTCCAGCCTTTCAAATTGCAACCAAGGAACAATCACGAGAGCATCTTCGGTGTCACCAAATCGAGCTAATGCCTTAATCGCAGCGGCACGAACGAGTGGATCGCGGTCATGTTCGATGTAATTTCTATACAGTGATAAATAATCTGGAGAACCACCAAAAGGTGAATTTGCTAACAGTGTTAAACCCTCTCGTCGCTTGTCAGGGTTGTGCTGATCAAGTGCCATTACTGCCGCTTGCGTTGGAGTTACTGGGGTGAAACCCTGTGCCATATTGTTAAAGTCGTCTGAAACACAACTTTGCAGAAAAACGAAAAAGAGTAAAACTAGGTACAAGAATTTCATGATGATGTTTCATCCTCTTCTGCGCGGACTCGAATTGTCTCCAACATTCCTTGTACTTCTTCGGTCATTTTCGTATTTGGGAATTGCTGCATGATTATTTCGCCAAATTCGATAGCTTCTTCCCAGCGATGATCGCTTACGGCCATTTTGAAACGGGCGCCAAGTGTTTCTCGATATTTATGAATTACATCTGTTGCAGTTGCTCTAAATCTTCTTGCTTCATCGGGAGTTAGATATCCATCTAACTCGCGCAATAGAAGCATTGCTTCCTCTGTGTTTTCGCGCTTTGCGGCTTCTAAAAATCTTGCTTCTAGATCGTGACGGTACTGCGTTCGAACGTCTGCAATCCTTTGCTCTAATCCATGTAACTGTGGCGACTCTGGGAACAATCGCCGAAGTCGCGCGGCGTCCTGATATGCTTCAACCCATTTTCTAGATTTGAGCAACTCTTCTAGAATTCCAACTTCTTCGCAAATTCTTGCGTCGTGCAATTCATGAATAATCGTTTGCACTTTTGTTCTGAGGACCTCTGCTTCTTCAACTGCTCCAAAAACAGTTGCCATTTGATCGCAAAGCACAAGAGCGGAGTGGAACTCACCTCGTTCGATATCCTCTTGTACTGTATTTCGCAGTATGCCAAGTTCCCTGTCGCGGAATAATACGCGCTTTGCGTTTTCAGTCATTTGCACTGCTTCTAAAATCGTGTCCATCGTTGAAGAACCTCCACGCTCTTCACCACTAGTCGTGGTTGCACTCGTTGCAACACTCGCTGCAGTGGCGACAATGCCAAGGACAACAATTGAACCAGCAAGCACAAAATCGTTAACCGGCGCTGCTGCGATGATGCCACCGATTGCAAGAATCGCAAGAGCGTAATAGTCAACTAGTTTTATCGTGGCAAGTAAACTTAGCAGAATCAAACCCATCGATGCGGTTGATGCGAAAAACATTGGACCTGCCCAAAATGCATTTTCATTCCCTACAGAAAATATTAAGATTGCTAATCCAAGGAGCAATTGAAAATAGCTACCATCATGTAATGTGTTTTTATTTTTCATGTTAACTCCCGGGGACGACCTCTCCGCAATCAGAGTTGACGGGGACAACACATAAAAATTCTAACGGAGTGTCGCTTGTATTTCGAAATTGATGCAAATCATTTGAAGGAATAAAAAGACCGTCACCCCCTTGTATTGTTTGTACCTCTCCATTGCATTCGACTTCACCTTGACCTGTGATTATGAGGACTTCATGCTCCCATGGATGCTGATGTTTTGGGGTATATCCCCCTGGCTCTACTGCAAAATGACGCATTGCAAACGTGGGCGCATCGTCGTCTCGCCCAACAAGTAGTTTCATCGACACCCCTTTTATACCTTCGCCTTCGATTGGCATGCCGTCCATTTTTTGTATGCTACGTTTAATCATCTTCATCCGTTACCTGTATTCGCATTGTATACCCTTTAGGAGTGGTGTCCATGACCATCAAAATTATCCATTTTATCCTCGGAGATTACCAAACCAATTGCCATGTTGTCACAGAAGGAGACGACTGCTGGGTTGTGGACTGTGGGTATGCACCAGAACCCCTGATAAACTACCTTGAGCAAGAAGAATTACATCCGAGTTCCATTCTGTTGACGCATTGCCATGCAGATCACATAGCTGGCCTTGACCAACTACGTAATGCAATAGGCGAGGTGCCCGTCTATTGCCATCCAATTGAAAGAGAATGGAATATGGATTCCATGCTCAACCTCTCTGGTTTAGCAGGTATGCCAGTGACTGCATCCCCGCCTAATGGTTTTATTAATGAAAATGATTCGCTCACTTTGGGCTATTCGACATGGCGAATACTACATACTCCTGGACACAGCCCAGGCAGTATCTGTTTTATCAACGACGATTCCAAACTCGCGATTGTTGGCGATACACTTTTCGCTGGCTCAATAGGCAGGCATGATTTCCCGACAAGCGATATTGGCGATCTTAGAAACTCCCTCCACAACGTCATCATGTCGTTACCTGACGACTTTAAAATCTACCCCGGCCATGGCCCAAGTTCCACAATCGGGAA
>JACNLR010000213.1 GCA_014381385.1 Planctomycetota bacterium
GCAAATCGCCTGCAGCAAATGTGTTTTACCAACTCCGCAAGATCCGTGAATAAAAAGAGGAGAAATTGTCTTTCCATCTTCTTGGGTTAATTGTTTGGCTGCTGCGTGAGCGAGTTGGTTGCATTCTCCGACCACAAAATCGTCGAAACTTAACAGTTTCCTTTTATGTTGAAGTGTAGGTTTTGTAATGCGCTGTGGTACTGAAGAATCGATGCTTTCTTTTTCAGGTTGAAGACTTTCATCCACTTCTATATGAACACGCATCTCTTTACCGAAAGCAATTTTTGCAGCGTCTTCAATAACGGAAGAAAACCTTTTTGTGATCCAATTTGCAGCAAGCGGTGTTGCAGCAAGAATTTCAATATTGTCGTCCTCGCAATGAACTTTTGTATTTGTAAACCACATCCTGTATGGTCGTTTGCCAAGCGCTTCGCTTAAATGCTCTCGCATTTTTTGTTCGACTGTGGGGGACATGGGACGAGACATACATCCAATTCAATCCTGCGGCTGTTGCAGGGGGTTGGGTGAAGGTGGTGGTTTGATTGGTTCCGTCCAACGTTCGTCCCCCCTCAACGGCGCAAATACAAATCAGAAAATGCAATGTGCTTGAGTTCGAAACTGCTCGTCCTTAAGCAGTTCACGGAGAGTAGCGTAAGAAATCTGTTTCGGTTGTGCAGGTTGTCATTTACTGTCCATTTTTGTAGCTCGCGTATGCGTAACCCTAGTGGTTTCCTACACCAACGTTCCCAAAGAAATATTAATATTACTGTTTGTGCAAATTGTCAACAAACTGTGGACAACTTCATGACAACAATATATTAAAGCGAGCAATCTGGTTTTTGCCTATTGATGGGATTGGCACGTATGCGCTTTCGGTGTATTTTGGATCTAGATTTCGGGTAAGAAAGTCGCTCTCGGGGATGCAAATATGCGATATGGGATGCGATTTCCACCGAGTTGACACGTAAGGGTGCTTAATCTACAAGATACGCACCCGAGTGTATATCCTACTGCTAGAATAGGCGGTTGCTAGGAGATTACCATGCGAACCTTTGTATCAATACTCATTCTTATTACCGTCGCCGCATTCGTGGAGACTAGCGGTGCCCACCCAAAGGCCACAGATAGAGCGCAGCGCTGGCAACTTAGGCTTGACACCGGCGACCTTCGTTTTTATAGGGACCGTGATTCTGGAGACGGCTACTGGATTCTTATTTACGAAGTGACAAACGAAACAAAGACGGATCGGCAATGGATTCCGAGTTTTGAGTTAGTAACCGACCGCGGTGAGATTATTTCAGACAGCAATAACGTGCCTCGAGGGGTTCAGCTTGCTGTACTAGATATTTTTGATGACCCGCTGATGATTTCACAATCGGATGCAAGTGGTCCAATTTTACAAGGGGAAGAAAATGCAATTAAATCTATTGCGATTTGGAAAGCAGGGCGTGAGGATGTCCGCGAAGTACAGATATTTGCTGGTGGTGTAAGTGGTGACACTGCAGTTGTAGCGCATCCGATTACTGGTGAAGAGCATACGTTGCGGAGGGTCTTGCAATTATCTTGGTTTGTGAATGGTTCAGTAGACCAGATCGCGCTCAAACCACTTCCAAAGAGGGCGGTAACTGGCGGAACGAGCATATTGCGCCTTAGTACAGATGAAAAGGATGGTATTGGCGGAAATGATGTGCAAAGGAAATGGATTTTTCGCTGAATCGTAGGGTTGAATCAAGCCCTCTGGCTTGATACAATACGGGGCTCTCGTATGTTGCGGGATGTTTTTAAGGAGTTTTGCTGTGGCCCATAAGAAGAGTGGTGGTTCAACCAATAACGGACGCGATTCAAACCCGCAATATCGTGGTATTAAGTTATATAGTGGCGAAACTGCTAAAGCTGGTTCTATAATCATTCGCCAATGTGGCACGAAGTTTAAAGCTGGTTACAAAGTAAAACGTGGCAACGACGATACGTTGTTCGCACTCGAACCAGGATTGGTTCGATTTCGTGGACGATTCGTTGACATTATTCCAAGCGCAGCAGAAGTTCCGCAGTTTACTGCTGTGAACTAAACGAACGCGCAATCGCGAAAAAATAGTATGCTAGTCGATCGAGCCCGAATTTTTGTCCGAAGTGGCAAGGGCGGCGATGGCTGTATGAGTTTTCGCCGTGAGAAATATATTCCAAAAGGGGGTCCAAATGGTGGTGATGGTGGTGACGGTGGTGATGTCATCCTTCAAGGGGATAGAACAATAGATACGCTTTTGCCATTGACGCACCGGCCGCATTATCGTGCGGAGCATGGCATGCAAGGTAAGGGCAGCCAGATGCACGGGGCTAATGGAGATGACAAGATTGTTAAGGTACCTCTGGGCACACTTGTGACTGATGAGAATTCAGGGGAGTTGCTTGCTGATATATCTGAGGATGGGCAGGTGCTTATTGTGGCAAAAGGGGGTAAGGGGGGGTGGGGTAATGAGCATTTTAAATCTGCTACGAATCAAGCACCGCGAGAAACGACAAACGGCGAGCCTATCGAAGAACATATCCTTCGGCTCGAGTTGAAATTGATTGCCGACATTGGGTTGGTTGGAATGCCCAACGCTGGCAAGTCAACGCTGCTTACTGCGATATCTGCAGCGAGACCGAAAGTTGCTGATTATCCATTTACAACGTTGCAACCGCACCTTGGCATTGCAGAACTTGACATAAATCGCAGGTTGATTTTTGCAGATATCCCAGGTCTCATTGAGGGAGCAGCGGATGGCGCTGGTCTTGGGCATCGATTCTTGAAGCATATTGAGCGTACGGGTGCTCTGCTGCATTTGGTCGACGTGATGCCAGTGGATGGTAGTGACCCTGTTTCTAATTACAAAGCGATACGCGATGAACTTGAAAAGTACTCAACGGAACTTGCTGCCAAAGACGAAATTGTAGTTCTCAATAAGGTGGATTTACTACCTTCCGATGAACGCATCGAAACTCTTGCAACTATTGCCAAGGACTTGCAACTCAATCCTGTGATTACGTGCTCTGGTGCAACGCGTGAAGGCGTCCGCGATGTCCTGGAACACTGCTGGACCCTCACTACCAAATAACATATTTACCTCTGAGACTTTTTTTTAGCCCAATAATCGCCTCTGAGACTTTTTAAGCGCAATGAGGACAGTTTTTTGTTGAAAAAGGTGTAGTGAAAAATAAAAGTCTCAGAGGAGAAAAAATGGAGGTGTATACTGAGGAGCATGCTGTTGGTGGTGAAATGTTGAGAAAACTGTGTATCTCTGGCTGCGTAGCAGTTTGTTGTTTTTTATTGATCTATGCAATCTGGGTCTTTGTTGCCATGAATAGAACCGCAACGATTGCGGTTGACTACGTTGCGTTACTTAACGAAAAAGCAACCGCAGTGCCAGAGGAAATGCGGGCGTGGCCGCTGTATAGAGATGCTGCGATTGCACTACAGAAAAACCCAGAACCCACCAATGTCTTTTATGAAGACGATATTGAGGCACCGACGTGGCCAACCCAAGAAGGATGGGTACAGTACAAAAAATGGTTGTTAGAACACACAAATACAATTAACAGTATTCTTGAGGCTTCAAGTCGGAAGGGTAATGGGTACATTCTCAACAGTACCATCGCAGATGAAGACAAGGACTTGTGGCCTGAAAACTACGAGATGCAGCAAGGCCAGCCTCCACCTGACGGTTTTCTTGCGTCAATGCTATTGCCGCAACTAGGCCCTATGCGTAGT
>JACNLR010000084.1 GCA_014381385.1 Planctomycetota bacterium
CAGGCAATCCCTGCACTTCCAACAGGTGTTCGCGGTAGCCCGCGCTGCTGGACTGGCATCGGCAACTATATCCCTGGAACACATCGCCTATGGCACCATGATGGGAAGCGATGGCAAGCCCTTCAAGACCAGGTCCGGCGATACCGTAAAATTGATCGAGCTACTGGACGAGGCTGTACGCAGGGCATTTCCACTGGTGTCGGAAAAGAATCCGGACCTCGATGAAACCCTGCGCCAGGCTATCGCCGACAAGGTAGGCATCGCCGCCGTGAAGTATTCCGACCTTTCGAAGAACCGCACCAGCGACTACATCTTCGACTGGTCCAGCATGTTGTCCTTCGAGGGAAACACGGCACCGTACCTTATGTACGCCAGTCCTGAAAGAACATTTGTTTGACGCGTCTGCGTCTGTTGTTTTAACTTCTGCAACGCTTGCAACAGGTGGTGGTGATTTTTCATTGATGAAATCTCGGCTTGGTTGTGAGGATGTCGATGAATTGCGTCTTGGTAGTCCTTTCGATTTTGCTCGGCAAATGCGAGCGTGGGTTGACACGACAATGCCAGAACCATCGAGCGGTGAATACACACAAAAACTTGCTGATCGAATTGTCGATCTTGTCGGGAGAACAAACGGTGGCGCGTTTGTTTTGTTCACGAGTTATAAGTTGCTCAATGAAGTTGCAGAGTTGACACGGTATGATATTGAAGGCCGAGGGATGACGTTATTGGAGCATGGTTCTTCAGTGACTCGTACAGCGTTGCTTGATCAGTTCAAATTGAATGAAAACGCTGTTCTTTTTGGAACTTCAAGTTTTTGGCAAGGAGTTGATATTCGTGGCGAAAATTTACGAAATGTGATAATTACGCGTCTTCCTTTTGAAGTACCTGACCGGCCAATTGTAGAGGCGCGCCAAGAAATAATTAAAAAGGAAGGGGGGAATCCATTCATGGATGATCAACTTCCTCGGGCGATCATTCGTTTTCGACAAGGGATTGGCCGTTTGATACGGAGCAGTAACGATCGCGGTGATGTTTCGATTTTGGATTCAAGAGTTGTTCGAAAGTTTTATGGTGGTGCATTTCTCGCTTCTTTACCTGAAGGTGTCGAGGTAGTTGACTTAGCAGCGGAAGATTGCTTCTAGTAGAATGTCACTATGACAGTATTTAAAGCCTACGATGTTCGCGCGGTGTACCCAGAGCCGCTTTGCGAGAAAACTGCACGAAAAATTGGTTTAGCAACAGGGAGGCTCATGCTCGCTGAGGCAGATGGTGAGAAGACGATTGTCGTTGGGCATGACATGCGTCTGAGCAGCCCCTCGCTTGTTGAAGCATTGAAGGATGGTCTGCTTGAAGTAGGGTGCGAAGTCATTGATGTTGGGTTGGTTGATACGCCCTTTATTGCATTCGCAGTAAATCATTTGAATGCGATTGGCGGAATTCAAACAACTGCATCGCATAATCCAGCACAGTACAACGGGTTTAAAATTTGTAGAGCAAAAGCGAAACCAGTTGGCATGGGGACGGGTTTAGAAAAAATACAAATGATGGCAGAGGATACAGATGATCCTACAATTTCTGCGGTACGCGGAACAGAAAAGTCAATAGATTTGTGGGAAGCATATAGAGATCATGTGTTCACGTATCTTGATCCCAAAATTCAAACTGGTGAAACCGTAATCCGTGCTGCAGTAGATGCATCAAATGGTATGGCTGGGACAATGGTTCCAAAGTTGTTTCGCAATGTTAAGGGGCTTGAACTGATCGAGATTAACTTTGAAAACGACAAGGGAACCTTTGTGCATGAGCCAAATCCACTTGTTGATGCAAATTTGCAACAGACAATTGATGCGGTGAAAGAGCACCATTGCCATTTGGGTATTTGTTTTGATGGTGATGCTGATAGATGTATGGTTGTTGATGAGAAAGGCAAGATCGTTGGATGTGATTTGATAACGGCTTGGCTTGCACCGAAGTTTTTAGCGAACGAAGAGAACGGGTCGATCGTGTACGACCTACGTTCAAGCCATGCAGTTGCGAAAGCAATCGAATCAGCGGGTGGTTCTTCTGTTCGAAGTCGCGTTGGCCATGTGTTTATGAAACAAGCGATGGCGGAACATAATGCTCCATTTGGTGGTGAACTTTCCGGGCATTTTTACTTCCGCGATAATTTTTATGCTGATAGTGGGGCGATGGCATTTGCTGCAGTCGTGACTGCTATTGCAAATTGTGAACAATCTTTAAGCGAACAGATTTCACCGCATCAACAATATTCACAGAGCGGTGAGATCAATTTTGAAGCTGATGACAAGGATGGTGCGATGGCGATGCTTGTTGCTGCATTTCCAGATGCAACGGTCGATCGCCTCGATGGCGTGACTGTTGATTGTGGTGACTGGTGGTGTAACGTGCGTGCGTCAAATACTGAACCACTCCTTCGTCTTAATCTAGAAGCGGCAACCCCAGAAAATGTTGCCGCCCGTGTTGAGGAAGTCTCACAGCTCCTTGGCACCCGCGTCGATCATTAAACTCTCCCCAGAAAAACTCACCCCCGAAAAACTCTCCCCTTCAAATAAACTCACCCCCGGTGAGTTTATTGAAAATTAGACATTCAATGGCAGAAACTCACCCCCGGTGAGTTTATTGGTTTTTGGGAGTGAAATGAGAAAACTCACCGGGGGTGAGTTTTTGTATCAGTATTTTTTTTGTCTATTTTTAAGAATTAAGGCTTTTTTTTGAAGAGTTGCTAGAAAGTATGAAATACTGTCGTGCATGACGAGTAAGCGACCAAATTATGCAGGACACGTAGTACATGCTATGAATAGGCGTGTAGACAGGCAAACTCTCTTTAAAAATGACGAAGATTATTCCAGTTTTAGAAGTTTGTTAGGCACCGCTGTCGAAAAGTTCGACCTTCGGCTTTTAGAATGGGTTCTAATGCCAAATCATGTTCATTTTCTTGCATGGCCAGAGGAAAAAGACCAGTTTCCAAAATTTATGGAATGGCTCTTTGGGACGCATGCAAAAATCTGGAGAGCAGAAAATGATACAGTTGGAGAGGGACCCCTTTACCAAGGGTACAAAGCCTTTATTCTTAGTTCTGGCACTAAACTACACAGATTACGGAATTATTTAGCCATGAATCCAGTTGAGGGTGGACTTGTGAATCATCCTTGGCAATGGAAATGGGGATCTGCTAGAAGAGCAAAATACAAACATTTCACATCAGATATCAATTTGTCTGTGGGTCCAAAACCCATACATCAGAATCTATCACAGCTTCTTTATACGCCTTGGTTAACATCCAAGCGTGATAAAGCGAAACTACAAAAATCACTTGAAAGAGAAGCTCCGTATGGAAATGATGCTTGGTGTGAACGAATGATTGAAAAGCATGGCTTAGAGCATACGATAAGAAAACTTGGTAGACCGAAGAAAAATCTAGATTGCGGCGTATGTCAAAATCAACTTTCGATATTGACGGAATAAACTCACCCCCGGTGAGTTTATTGGTTTTTGGGAGTAAAATGAGAAAACTCACCGGGGGTGAGTTTATTTCAGGGGGTGAGTTACCTATTCTCCTGCGATTGTGCCGTCCCATGGGGATGAAGCCGTTGCGTGGAGTTTTCGTGGAATGCGACCAGCTCTGTACCCGTGGTACCCCGAATCGCAAGCAAGTTTCATCGCAGTTGCCATACGGACAGGATCGCTTGCATGCGCAATTCCAGTATTGAGCAAGACGCCGTCTGCGCCGAGTTCCATTGCAACGGTCACATCACTTGGCGTACCAACGCCTGCATCAACAATAACGGGATAGTTTGGATCGCCGCCATGTTCTGGTTTCTTTAACAAATCAATACACAACTGAATCGCGCAAGGATTCGCAACACCACGACCAGTGCCAATTGGACTTCCCGCAGGCATGACGCAGGTAGCACCCGCATCACGAATACGAGTTGCCATAATTGGATCATCGCTTGAATAGCACATGACCGAAAAACCATCGGTAACCAATTCTTTGCACGCTTCTAATGTGCCAACGGGGTCGGGCAATAACGTTGTTTTATCACCAAGCACTTCAAGTTTTACCCAGCTCCTGCCGGCATTATTTAGTTGTTCAAGAATGTCTCTCCCAAGTCTTGCAACTCGCACGGCATCTTCTGCGGTAAAACAACCAGCAGTATTTGGAAGAATAGTGTACTTGTCGCAATCGATAAAATCTAAAATCGATCGACCTTCGCTATCAACAAGTCGTTCTCTGCGGACTGCAACAGTCACAGCTGAGCAACCGCTTGCATCAAGCGCTGCTTGCATGGTTTCGTAATCTGGATACTTGCCAGTTCCAACAACAAGTCTGCTCGTTAAAGTGACTTCTTGAAGTTGCAGTGGTGGGATTGCATTGGTCGTCATTGTTGTCAATTTTTATCCTCCTCCTACAAGTGTGACAATTTCAACAGTGTCACCTTCTTGCAGTTTGTACGAGTCTCGTTCTCTATGTGGCACAAGTATTTTGTTGACCTCAACAGCACATAACTGATTGCCAAGATCCATCTGCAGAAGCAATTCGCTCAGCAGGAGATTTTTAACCTCAATATTTTTTCCATTGACAGTGATCACAATTGAATTGTACCGCTAGTGATGGAGGAAAATTGGTCGCGTTGAATTTTCTAACGCATATCTCGCGGTATCTCCAAGCATCTTACGACCTATTCGTGTTCGTTTCGCAGCGCCCATTACAAGCAAATCAGCATCGCATGATTCCATTGTGTCTAAAATTGCATGACGTGGTTTTTCTTCAACTCGTTTTTTTGTTGCAGGGAATGTATGGGCTTCGAGATATGAAGCAGCGTCTGTGAGTAATTCTTCTGGATCGCCATTTTGTCCCTTAAAACATGCAATAGTGACGGGCATTGGTTTCCAAATTCCAAGCATGCAAAATGCTTTCATCGCTCTCGCAGAAAGAGCAGATCCTTCATAGGCGACCATCGCTGAACGAATTGGTCGGTGCGTTTCGTTTACTGCAAGCAGAGGGCGGAGCCCAGCGCCAATTACATCAAGGACAAGGTGTCCGTGATCGTGCAACACACCGTATTCAAACAAACCACGCAAACCGATAACAGTGAGATCGTGATACCGCCAATCAGCAAGTAAGCGCTGGGCACTATCTCCTGATTCTCTGAGAACACGATTAGTTACACCGGCATCGCCGCAAGCTTTCTCGAATTGCCCAATTGCCTCTTCGATATGTTCCCCAGCCAATCGCACTCGGTGTTCGGCGAGTTCGTGCGCTGCAGCTGCGCCCCCAATTGGGATTGGGCCAACATCGTGTAACCGATCTGGATCAATCACAGTGACCCCAGACAGTTCAGCATCATGTGCTTTTGCAAGTTCGACACCATGTGCAATTGCAGATTGGGTGCATGGTGTTCCACTGAGCGCGACTAGAATTCGTTTGATCATTGTATGGCCTCCTTAGAGTAGGAAGAAAATTGTAATTAAAACAAAAATTGGAACCAATACAGGAATACTGTATTTGAACATAAACCCAAAGAAAGATGGCATTTCGGTGCCTTCTTGTTCTGCAATTGCCTTCACCATAAAGTTAGGACCATTGCCGATGTATGTCATAGCGCCCATAAAAACAGAGCCTAGACTCACTGCTATAAGCAGCGAAACTGGGACGCTTCCGTTGTTCACGGCGAGCATTTCGCCTTCTGGCAGTGATTGTGAAAGTTTGAAAAACACAACGTAGGTTGGTGCGTTGTCAAGAAAACTGGAAAGCGTTCCTGTTGACCAAAAGAAATGCCATGGTTGATTTAAAGTTCCTGTAATTGCTTTGCCACTTGCCTCAAGAACGGCGAGTGGAACTTGCATCGCAATGAAAATGCCAGAAAACAGTGCTGCGACTTCAAGAATTGCAGCGTATGTAAAGTTGTTTGCTCTGTGTAATGCTTTGGACGTAGTTTTAAGTGACAGCAGAACAAAAAACAACATGACTAATTCGCGGCAATAAGGGAACGGTGTCCAATCGGTTCCGATGAATGGCTTGGCACTATCAACGAGGGCTGCTGTTGCAACGATTCCGCCAATCCAAAGAAAATTAACTCCACCTTGAAGACGCAAAGGTTGTTGGTTCGACTCATCTCGTTTGTGATCTTTTGCTGATTCTTTTTTGCACAACATAGAATCCCAAACAAAATAAACGGCGAGCAAAATCCCACAAGCTGTTGCCCACATTGGCCAGAGCCCTAGAGTCCACATAAACGGAACACCACGTAAATATCCAAGGAATAATGGCGGATCGCCAATTGGAAGAAGAGTGCCTCCAATATTACTCACCAAGAAAATAAAGACTACGATTGTGTGTACCTTGTATTTCCGTTGTGAGTTCGTTTTTAACAAAGGGCGAATCAATAACATGCTCGCTCCCGTTGTTCCAATAAAACTTGCTATCGCCGCGCCGATTGCAAGGAAGGTTGTGTTTACTTTTGGGGTTGCAGCCAAGTCGCCGCTGAGATAAATTCCGCCACTGATGACATACAAACTAAAAAGTAAAATGATGAAGGGGATGAAATCCTTCATGATCGAATGATCAAGCATTGGACCAATCGACGCACTTCCCGAAGTGAAATACATGTAACCTATTGTTGCGGCAGAACAACACATTGCAACAAAGAAACGATTTATATTGTGTTCCCACCAATGTCTTGTAAAGTTCAACAGTGGCAATACAGCGATGGCGCCTAGAATTGCAATAAATGGAAGAATACCTACGTACCAGAGGTGTGGCATGTGCGATATATGTTCACCTCCATGCCCTTCATGATGTCCGGCTAGAAACCATCCAAGCCATGTCGCGATTCCCAATGAAACAAGAACCGTAAAAATAACGATTGGAAGTGTTGATTTTTTGTAGTGAACTTGTTGCATAATCAATAAGGGGGCACAGAATACACGCTATGTCGTGTACAGTGTTGTGATGTTGATCTCCTCATTATTACTTATTACACTTGCCGCGCCACACGGCAAGTTTGTCCAACAAATAGACGGTTTTCTTGAGCCAGTGCATGCAATCGAATTGCCAGATGGCAGTTTTGCAGTCGCAGACAGGATGGCCGATGCAGTGGTTCTCCTTGACAGCGATGGCAATCGAATTGGGCTTTTAGAAGGCGAGCATGCTGCACCGATGCATCTTTCTTTTGTCGAAGGTGAACTCGTCGTAGATTCTGTTCCAACGGTGTACCCAACATGGTCTGGAGTCGAAATGCGAACCCCAGGAGTTGGTGCAAAAACTGATATTGGTTGGATTATTCCTGATCGACTTGGACATGCAATTCACCATTTCGATCTAGAAGGAAAGTGGATAGGCAAATGGGGTGTCCACGCTGTTTTGCCACACGAAGGAAACGGAAAATTACATTATCCAGATTCAGTTTCGCTTACTCGAGATGGGAAAAGAATCATTGTTTGCGAAGGGTTTGAAGGGCGTATTCAAATATTTGAGCTTGGTGAAGGTGAGCCACAAGCGCCGCCGCCAATTACAAACATTGCGCATTTTGGAAAGCACATCGATTCGCATGGTGATCTTATTGTTATTGCAGAACCTGAACTCGGTGATATTTATTTGTTTCGCACAGGTTTGGAAGTTCCAATTCAACTTACTCGTTTTGGCGGTGAAGGCGATGGTCCGCACCAATTTAACTGGGTAGATGGGTTGTGGATCGGCGAAGGTGTTGTGAAAGCAATTGGGAATGAAAGTTTGAAAACATTTACATTTGAACACGATCCTGTAAGTAAAATGCGTGCAATTCCGGGAATGGTAAAATTTCAACAATCAGTGAGCAATCAGTGTTTTGTTGGGCCACTTGATAAGAATAAGGTAATGCCAAGTGCAACTGATATTGAAGTTGCAAACGATGGCAAGACAATGTGGGCAGTTGATCGTGCTGCTGAATCTGTTCGATTGCTTTCTACGGCTGATTTTGAACCATTAATGACGATTACTGGTTTCGTCGAACCGCAAGGAATTGCTATTGAAAAAAACGGAAGCATTCTTGTTTCTGACATTGGCGCGTCGCATATCAAACGCTTTTCACCAGAGGGTAAACTCCTTCTTACATTTGGCGAAAAAGGATTTGATCCACATCAAATGAATAAACCTGCTGGAATTACAGTCTTAGATAACGGTACGATTGTTGTTGTAGATTGGGGGAATCACCGTGCGCAAATCTACGCACAAGATGGTACGTGGCTCGCAACTTTTGGTCGGGGTAGATTTTGGACAAATAAAAATGATAAAAAATAGTCTCTTTTTAATCCTCTTACTTACTGGCTGCGCAACGGCGAAACATCAAGTTTCGAGTAATGCGCAAAATTGGAACGTGTCTTTTACGCCGGCACCGGATGAGATGCCGCTGAACGAAGTGTTTGAAATTACTTCTTGGGTGCAGGGTGAAGGCGAAATCGATTCTTTGCGTGTTGACGCGGCAATGCCTGCACATGGGCATGGCATGATGACCGATCCAAAAACGAAATTACAACCAGATGGCTCATTTCTCACAACTGGCATGCTGCTTCATATGCCCGGCGACTGGGAAATTTACTTTGATATCCGCTATGAAAATGATATTATCGAGCGGGCTCAGGTTCCCTTGTATTTAAAACCATAACTCACCCCCAAAATAAACTCACCCCCGGATAAACTCACCCCCGGTGAGTTTATTCAGATTTGGAGTGAATTGGGTCAAAACTCACCCCCGGTGAGTTTATTGGTTTTGGGAGTGAAATGAAGAAAACTCACCGGGGGTGAGTTTATTTTGGGGGTGCGAGGAGGTGGCTCGGAGGCAGTGTGCCCGTTAGGGATTCGAGGAATGCGATGAGGTCAGCTTTCCCTTGTGCGTCAAGTTCAAGGGGGACGAGAATTGTTTCCCTGTGGTGGTCTGCAGTGACGAAGTTTTCGAGGGTGGAATAATGTTCTACGACATCTTCGAGCGAAGCAAGTTGCCCAGCATGCATGTACGGTGGTGTCTTGGCGACGTTGCGTAAACTTGGAGTTCGAAACGCCCCCCAATCTTCACGCCGTCGAGCGATGTGTTTAGAAATAACTGCGCGTGTGCCAAGTTTGTCGTCGCTTTCCTCACTCCCAGCAGTAAACTTTGCTGTTTGTAATATTGCAATTGCATCAAATCTGCCTGCGTCTCGGAGTGCTCCGCCATCAAGAGGTCCGACGCCTACCGTATGAAATGCGCCATCAGTAAACCAAGGTCCAAAATGACACCGCAAGCATCCGCCTTCGCCAATAAAAAATTGCAAACCTCGCTGCGCAGATTCACTCATTGCATTTTTGTCACCAAGTGCAAACCGATCGAATGGTGAATCGAGTGCAACTAATTTTGTTTGGTATGCAGCAAGGCATTTTGCAACATTCGCTGCAGTAACAGAAACAGGTACATTCTTTGTGTTTCCAAAGACTTCCTCCCACAGTGTTGCATATACAGGATCACTTGTCATTGTAGTTGCAATGTCTTTACGGTCACCGCCCATTTCTGCAGGATGCTCAAACGTTTGAATTGGTTGGCCCCATAAAGTATCTGTTCGTCCATCCCAGAAAAACCAGCGTTGATGCGCGGCATTTAATACAGTTGGTGCATTGCGAGTCACTGCTGAAATTCCTGTGGAAACTGCTACACCATCGGTGAAATACAATTCAGGTTTATGACAAGTCGCGCACGAAACTTCGCCGTTTGAAGAAAACTGAGGATCAAAAAAGATTTGTTGCCCAAGTTTCGCTGCTTGCTCATTTTGTTCATACGCATTTGTAGTATCCAATTCAAACGTAGGATTCGCCATCGATTGAATGAGTGTGCGTTGTTCAGGTGTGAACACAGGTGGAATACAAAGTAATGTGATAAAAATGAAACAATTCATGTGCACAATTCACTCAAATGTTGAATCAGCCATCTGGCGAAATTCGATTTAGAAATAGTAGGAGGCGGAGAAAAAGTTCTGCCATCTTTGGTGTACACCGTTGCGGTAATATTCTGAGCATCCATCGATTGCAATGGATTTGCAACAATCGCATCAACGCACTTACGTTTTAGTTTATCTTTGGCAACTTGCTCGAGGGTATGCATCTCTCCAAGTGCAAACGCGATTATCTTCTGATCATCCCTTGCAGTCTTCGCCGCGCCTGCAACAAGATCTGGAGTTGGGACAAGTTCAAGGATCATCTCAGCTTCACGAGGGATTTTTTCTTGAGCAGCCCCACCCTTTGGGGTGAAATCTGCAACTGCCGCTGCCATGATCAAGTACTGATGGCTCGGCCAATGCTGATGGAGGAGTGCTTCAAGATCGCGAGTTGATGAAAAAACGTGTGTTTCAAGGCGAGGGTGGCAAGAAGGACTTTCACTGCCTGCACCTAAAAGTAGGGTTGTGTGGAAACCTTCAACTGCAAAAGCAAGCGCAAGTTGGCATCCAAGATGCCCAGAAGAGCGGTTTCCGAGAAACCTGACGTGGTCGATTTGCTCTCTTGTGGCTCCTGCAGTGATAAGAATAGTTGGTGACATTGTGGTGAGAGCCTTGCGGTAGGCGTGGATGGCGATCATACTACCGTTTTAACGGCGTGAAAACTCCGTTCATATCTAAAAAGGTTTTATGGCACGAAAACGAAGAAAAAAAATAGGTGAGATTCTTGTCTCACAGCGAGTTGTTACCAAGGATCAATTCCAAACTGCATTGAAAGCGGCAGAAGGCACTGCAAAGCGTGTTGGCGAAGTGTTGATCGAGCAAGGTGCTTGTGATGAGCAAGCGGTCATTAAGGCATTGGCTGAACAATTTGACATGGACTACATCGCCCTCGATGGCAGCGACGGGAGCCCAACGCCTGATATGGATCTTATCCCGAAGGATGTCATCCAAAAGCACGCAATTTTACCACTGAGTAAAGAAGGTGGAAAACTAAAATTAATCATTCATGATCCACTTAATCTGGAGTTACTAGACCTTTTACGCTTCAGGCTTAATTGTGAAATTGAACCAGCGCTGTCAACCAAATCTGCAATCCAAGCATTTATTACTGGTGATTCTGGTGGTTCTGACACACTGTTTACTGACGCATCCCTTGTTACAGATTCAGTAGATGTAACCGTTGACAGAAGTGTTGATACGTCTGTTGACACATCAATTGATGTTGACAGCGATCAAGCACCTATCATAAAACTTGTCACTCGAATGATTACAGAAGCTGTTCGAAACAACACTTCTGATATTCACATTGAGCCAATGGAAGATCGTGTTGTGTTGCGATACCGCATTGACGGTGTTTGTCACGTTCGCGACAATTTACCGAAGAGAATGCAATCTGCGATTTTGGCAAGATTGAAGTTGATGGCTGGTGTAAACATCGCCGAAAAACGTATCCCGCAAGATGGTCGTATTAAAATGGGCGTTGACGGAGACCAAATCGACTTTCGTGTGAGTGCATGCCCTGCATACCATGGCGAGTCGATCGTGTTGCGGATTTTGCGTCCAGACTCTGTTCGAATTGGTTTAAAAAACCTTGGCTTTGAACAAGCAAACCTCGATCGTTTTAACAAATTGATTCGTAGACCAAATGGTATTCTGCTCGTGACAGGTCCAACAGGTTCAGGTAAAACAACCACACTTTATTCTGCGTTGGACGTACTGAACACACCAAACAGAAAAATTATCACCGCCGAAGATCCAGTTGAATATAGTTTTGCAGGGATTAACCAGTGCCAAATTCGGGATTCGATTGGTTTAACCTTCTCCTCTATTCTTCGAGCGATGCTCCGGCAAGCGCCAAACATTATTCTTGTTGGTGAAATTCGTGACCGTGAAGTTGCGGATATTGCAATTCAGGCCGCATTGACAGGTCACTTGGTCTTTTCTACGTTGCATACGAATGATGCGCCATCGGCGATCACTCGTTTGATTGACATGGGTGTGAAACCATACCTTGTAGCAAGTTCAATTCAAGCAATTATGGCGCAGCGCCTAACGAGAATGCTTTGTTCAAAATGCAAGAAAGCAGACAAATCACCAGATAAAAAGTTCCTCAAACTTCTTGATATTACTCCCGAAGAAGCTGCCAATGGAGATATTTGCAAACCTGTTGGTTGCAGTGTCTGCAATAACCGAGGATACAAAGGTCGAAAAGCGATATTCGAAATGATGGTGATGAATAATGAAACAAGAGAACTCGCCTTTAACCGTGCTCCACTTGGGCAACTTCGTGCTGCTGCAGTTCGCGGGGGTATGACAACGCTTGTTGAGGACGGGAAAATTAAAGTGCTCAGAGGTGATACAACACCTGAAGAGATTGCTAAATTCGCACAGGCAGAAGCGCTTCTTGAAGGTAATGTGGATATTTAACATTGGACGGAACCTAGATATATGTCAACGATACAAATAGATAGATTGCTCGACACAGTAGTTCGTACTGGAGCTTCTGACCTTCACTTAACAGTTGGTCGAAAACCTACCCTTCGATTGCACGGTGGTTTAAAGAATCTCGATACGAAAGTTCTAGATGGTGACGATTGTGTTGCATTGATGAAGCAGATTACTCCAGAAAAAGCACAGCAAGAGTTGCAGGAAGAGGGCAGTTGCGACTTTGGTTTTGCGTTTGGTACACAAGCTCGTTTTCGAGTCGCAATTTTTCGTCAACGCGGCGATATCACGTTAGTTCTCCGTTTAATTCCAAACGAATTGCTGACTTTTGAACAAATTGGCTTACCGAAAATTTTGAAAGAATTGATTCGTCGACCACGGGGACTGTTCATTGTCACTGGTCCAACTGGTTCTGGTAAAACAACATCGCTTGCGACGATGATTGATTACGTCAACACGAATTTAGAACGTCACATTGTGACAGCAGAAGATCCGATTGAGTATTACCATTACCACAAAAAATCAATTGTGAATCAACGTGAGGTCGGCAATGATGTGCCGAGCTTTTCAGAAGCGCTCCGTCGTGTATTGCGCGCTGACCCTGATGTGATTCTCGTTGGCGAAATGCGTGACTTGGAAACAATTGAAGCGGCTATTCAGGCCGCGGAAACTGGTCACTTGGTTTTTGCAACGTTGCATACAACTGGTGCAGCTGGCACGATCAACCGGATTGTTGATGCGTTTCCAACTAATCAGCAAGAGCAAGTTCGGGTGCAACTTTCCACATCACTCATTTCGGTTCTTTCCCAAGTACTTCTACGAAGAATTGATAAGTCCGGTCGTGTTGCTGCATACGAATTCCTCGTCGTGACACCAGCAGTGGCAAACCTCATTCGTGAAAATAAAACTTTCCGCATTGACTCTGCGATCCAAACTGGGCGGAAGTTTGGTATGCAGCTCCTCGATGACCACCTCTGGTCACTCTACGAGCGAGGCATGATTGGTGCTGAGGAGATGATTGATAAGGGCAGAGATTCTAATTCCTTGACACAGAAAGTACACAGTTCGGGCGGTACGGTAGGTAGAACAGAGTTAGATGAGGGGTAATGGGCTAAAACCAAGATCTGCCCTTGATTTATTAGTAGTAATAGAGAATAATCTAGGTGGCAAATGCAAAAAACTGCCTTGCCACTGTTGTCAATGGGTGTAAAAGATCCAATGATCTTCTAAGAGTAATTGCAGATATCCGAACTATCAGGATATCGACGGAGTAAGAATACTATGGCGCAGGACAAAGTAAAAAAAACAACTTCTTCTAAAAGTAGTTCTAAATCATCAAAATCTGTTGATCCAGGGCAACTCAAGGGTCGGAGATTTGGGCGAGTATTGACCAAACTGAGAAAAGTAACTCGGGAAAAGGTCCATGAGGCCCTCCAGGTACAGAAAGTTGCTCGTAAAAAGGGTGATCGTCGTAAAATCGGTGAAATTATGATCGAGATGGGGTTGATCAAAGAGAACGATGTGCTCCAAGCACTGTCTGGTCAGGCTGGTCTCAAATTCATTCAATTAGATGTTGATTCAATTCCAGACTCTGCAGTAGAAGCGCTTCCTATGGAAACAGCGACGACGTATTCGATAGCGCCTGTGGCCTACGATGAAAAAACAAAAACTATAACGATTGCACTTAAAACTCCAGATAATTTCAGAGCTGTAGATGACCTCCGCTTGTTGATGGGTTTTAAGGTAAACGCAGTTGTAGCATTGCCCGAGCAAGTTGATGAAGTGGTGAAAGCGAAGTATTCCTCTGGCGGTCCATCGATGTCCGACATGATGAATCAACTTGCCGAATCTGACGATCTTTCACGGTTTGGTGGACGAGGTGATTCCGTTGATTTAGATGATCTATCGTCTGCAGCGGGAGACAATAAAATTGTTCGGCTGCTCAATCTTGTGCTCTTACAAGCAATCAAAGACAAGGCATCTGATATCCATTTTGAACCATTCGAAGAAGAATTTAAAATGCGGTATCGAATTGACGGGGTATTGTACGAAATGGTTCCGCCGCCAATGCACTTGGCGATGCCAATTGTTTCGAGGATAAAGATTATGGCGAATCTCGACATCGCTGAACGCAGACTCCCACAAGATGGTCGTATTGAATTGACTGTTGCAGCATCTCCAGTGGATCTTCGTGTTTCAGTTCTTCCAACAATGTTTGGCGAGTCCGTCGTAATGCGTGTGCTTGATCGGTCAAATGTTCAATTGAGTATGGACAAGATTGGTTTGCGTGCAACGGATTATGACAAAATGTCTGATGTCATTAAACGCCCAAATGGTATTGTTGTCGTGACAGGGCCAACAGGATCTGGCAAAACAACAACGCTTTACGCTGCCCTTAATGAACTCAACGATCCAGAAACTAAAATTTTGACAGCAGAAGATCCTGTTGAATACGATATCGATGGGTTGATCCAATGCCAAGTCAACACGGACCAAAAGTTAACGTTTGCTAAATTGCTTCGATCTTTTTTGCGTCAAGACCCAGATGTTATTCTTGTTGGTGAAATTCGTGACCTTGAAACAGCGCAAATTGCTGTGCAAGCATCTCTCACTGGTCACTTGGTTTTTACAACTGTTCACACCAACGATGCGCCTTCGACAATTCTTCGTTTGGTCGATCTCGGTGTTGAAAGCTTCTTGATTACTGCGACAGTTGAAGCGATTGTTGCACAACGTCTAGTAAGAAAAATATGTGAAAAATGTAAGGAAGAATACGAACCGAGTCTCGAAGAACTCCTAGAGTTGCAATTACATCGTGAAGATGTCGTTGGTCGTACGTTCTTCCGAGGCAGTGGTTGTGAGGCATGTAACAATAGTGGATATCGCGGGCGCCTTGCATTGTTTGAAATTATGGAATTCGACGATTCTCTTCGCGAATTGATTCTTTCCCAAGCATCCACTGCGGTGATTCGGGTAGAAGCACAAAAACGTGGCATGCGATCTCTTCGAGAGTGTGGAATGCTTTCTATTTTTGATGGGCAAACAACGATCGATGAAGTGGTTCGAGAAACTATCAGTAATGAGTAACAAACTGGAGCATGAAATATGCCAACTTATGTATATGAAGCGCTAAACGCAGCGGGAAAAACTGAAAAAGGCAGAATCGATGCTAGTTCGAGTGACGAAGCAATTTCTGCGATTCGGCAGCAAGGCTTCTTCCCCACTTCAGTTCGTGAGGACTCAGTCGGTGGTGGTAGCGGCGACAAAAGCAAAAAAGATAAAAAAGAGAAAAAAGAAAAGAAGAAAAAAGGAAAGTCCATTTCCTTTGGCAAAGTAAAAACAAAAAACTTATGCCAATTCACCAGACAACTTTCAACGCTTCAAGATGCAGGTTTGCCTCTTTTGCGATCGTTGCAAATTCTAGAACAACAACAAAAACCAGGTAAATTGAAATCAATTCTTTTAGAAGTTGTTGAAGATGTTGAATCAGGAAGTAGTCTTTCTGATTCGATGAGTAAACACCCAAAGGCGTTTGACAGGCTTTATTCCAAAATGGTTGCTGCTGGTGAAATTGGTGGTGTGTTGGATGTTATTTTGCAACGACTAGCAAACTTTATGGAAAAAGCAGAGCGGTTGAAGGCAAGAATTAAGGGCGCAATGATTTATCCGATATGCGTCATCGTTGTTGCTGTGTTAATTGTGACAGGCATCATGTATTTTGTGATTCCAAAGTTTGAAGATATTTTCAGTGACTTTGAAGTTGAGCTTCCTGGTTTGACTCTTTGGCTTATCGAAACAAGTTTGTGGGTAGCAGGTACACCTAAAGAAGGGGAGCAGGCAATTCCTGGATTTATTTGGATTGTTACTTCCCCATTCTTGATTTTCTTCTTTTTGAAATTGATCCGCAAAACTGGTCCCGGCCGCGCTGCAACAGACATTATCCGAATGAAAGTCCCAGTGATTGGACCACTTGTAATGAAAACTTCCGTTGCGAGATTTACACGAACGCTCGGCACGCTTGTTGCTGCAGGTGTTCCTATTCTTGAAGCGGTGTTAATTACAAGAGACACCTCGGGGAACTATGTTTATGAAAAAGCGCTTACTGGTGTGCATGACTCAATCCGTGAAGGTGAAACAGTTGCGGACCCACTACGCGAAGCAAAAGTATGCGACTCAATCGTCATCAACATGATTGAAGTTGGTGAAGAAACAGGTGACCTTGATGTCATGCTCATTAAAATTGCTGACAATTACGATGAAGAAGTTGATGTTGCAGTTACTGCGATGTTGAGTTTGCTCGAACCTGCATTGGTTGTTGTTCTTGGCGGTATTGTTGGCACAATCGTTCTTGCTCTCTTTATGCCACTTGTGAAGATGATCGAATCGGTATCACAGGATTAAAGAAACAGTGCATCAACGTCGAACCAACTTGCTTTCTGCTTTTACGCTCATTGAGATGTTAATGGTCATTGTGATCATTGTCATCTTGGTTGGTGTGCTTGTTGTTGCAACAAGTGCTGCAAGAACTGCAGCAAAACGTGCGGAAACAAAATCTCGCATGACTGCGATGGCGCAAGGGATGGTTGCATTTAAAAATGACATTGGGTATTACCCTCCTATTTTGAATGACAGCCGCGGTCTTGCAAACTTCCCAAATTTTCCTCCTCTTGGAATGCAAGGAAATGAACAGTCAAGTTATCGAGGAACAGCGCAGAACTGGTACTCGATTACTTCGCCCGCTGAATACTTGATTGGCTATGGCGGTCGAGATGAAGACGGGTATGGTTCCTACCGAGTTCTTGGCGGTCCTATTCAGAATAGAGAGGAGTCCCCAGCGTTGGGCATTCGCCATCCCGCAATGGATGGCGTGTGGGGTGCAACAGATCGTTGCGCGTTCCCTGATTGGGGTTGTGATCGGGGAACGTGGGAGATAGAAGATCGTGGGTACGCTATTGCAGCTGGTGGAAAAACATACGGTCCTTATATAGAAATTGAAAATGAACAAATGCTCGGCAGAATTGTGTTGGGTCAAGATCGCGATGGCGATGGCTCTCCAGATGCAAAAGTGGACCCTCTTACAGGTTTGCCGATTGTGCTTTATCCCGGCGATCCAGAATACTCTACAGACAACTACACAAATCCAATGGTGCTTGTTGACTCTTGGGGTTCGCCAATTCGGTATTACCGAAAGATCTACCCCTTTAAAAGTCAATTCCCGCAAGCAGATGAAGTGGACAGAGATATTGAATCTGGTATCTCTAGGATCTATCCTCCAAACGCAGATTTTGCGAGACCAACACTGAGCGATTACATCGTGTTGCGACCATTTAATTTACCAGAGAGTCCCATCAATGCAAGTTATGGTGATTACAACCGAGCGTACAATGCTGGCGACCCATCTACTACTTTAGAGTTGCAAACAGGTGATATCGCATTTTTCTCTGCAGGGGCGGATAAACAATTGAATGCTCGAATACGCGCAGATGTTTTTGGATTGCCCGGCAACAATGACGATGACGCGACTGATGAATTTAACGCTGACAACATAGTGGAGATTGGTCCATGACAAACAGTACTCGTGGTTTTACATTGATCGAAATGATGATTGTAATTGCAATCATTGTCTTGCTTGCTGGACTCACACTTGGCATTTCTAACAAGGTGTTACGGGGCAGTGAAATTAGAAAAACGAAAGATGCCATCACTCTTCTAGATACTGCTATTTCTGAATGGGAAACAGAAATGGATAGATCAATTACATTTGCATCAGTAGGGGCAGTTGGTGGTAACTATGATATTCCAAGCGATGGCATCCTTGGCATTCCTGTTTTTAACGCAGCTGTCGATCAAGAAGACATGTATGAAGCAATGGATTCTCGTTCAGAAGAACTATGGGAATTGCTCATTGAATTTGAAGCAAGTAAAAATATACTTGCAAAGATCCACCCCGACTTGATAGAGGAAGATGAACATGGTGCTCGCGTTATTGACGCTTGGGGTTCGCCCATTGGAATCGTCTTTCCTTGCGGAGACTTTGAAGATTCTGGTTTGATTGCACTTGCCCAAGATGCTTCTGGTGACTTGACCGTTCGCGATCAAGCCGAAGATGGGCTTGGTTCTTGTTTGAACAAACGAGCGTACTTAGTTTCCGCCGGACCTGACGGACTTTGGGGGTATCGGTATCAAGCAAATCCATATTCACGAGATGATGAAACTTGGAATGCAACACTTGACAATGTGACTTCGTACGAACCATTTGTTGTGGAGGATGCGCGTTGAGCCAACTGCAATCCAACTTGAAACGTGGTTTTACGCTCGTCGAATTGGTCGTCGTGATTATTATCATTGCATTGATCGCAGGTTTTTCAGCAATGGCGTATTCGAAAGTTGCAAAGAACATGCGTCTCTCAACTGCGAAGAACACGATCATTGCCGCGCTCGATAATGCCCGTGCGTATGCAATCAAAAACAATCGTTATGTGATTACTGTTTTTCGCCCGAAATTATCAGGTGATGGCAGCGAACAGTTCTATGAATGTGTCGTTGCAGAGTGGTTTGGTGATTCGCAGAATTATCTAAACGGTGGTTACGGTTCAGATGACACAGTTGATCGATTTGTTCCAGTTGAGGGAAATAAACCAAAGAAACTTCCTGTTGGAATTGGCGTAGCTGGTCCGGGGTATGGGCTCAATGCCGACCATATTTGGTGGACGACAACGTATCTTCCCGCAAATGCAGTGGTGAAAGATGCTCGCTTAATGCAAGAAATGGTTGGTATTCTCTATAGTCCTGAAGGCAGAGTCGTTTTACGAAACGCCATCAGTGCAAGCGTAAAAATATGGGTCGATTTTGATCGCGACGGAGTACAGACAGTAGACCTTGCGCTACGAGATGGAGATGAATTTGACCCAGTTTTTATTGATTGGACACAAACTGTTTCTGATCTTGAATCATGCTGGCCATGCTTTTCCGTTGAAGCACCGGAAAGTGAAACGTTCATAGGTCT
>JACNLR010000218.1 GCA_014381385.1 Planctomycetota bacterium
TCCATGCAGAACTTTTTATTGGCTATTGATATTGAAAGAGTTAAGATACACGTAGTGGAACATGGTGCTAACAAATTAGAACAGATTCGATCTAGGAGAAAGCGAAATTATCGTAACACAAGTATTTCGGAAACTATTTTAGAGCTTCGAAAATCACTTAAAAAAACGAATAAGCAACTCTCTCAAATTATGGAAATCTGGGAATTGCATGTACCTGAACATATACGCAAGAATGCAATTCCGACTTCTCTTAGAAGTGGGGTTCTTGAAGTTACTGTCGATGATTCCCCAACAGCGTATAAGTTAAACCAACTGATACGTGCTGGACTGTTAAATACTTTGCAGGCGAACTGCAGTAGTACTTTGAAAAAAATCAAAGTCCGTATTGCAAAATAATTATTCGTCGCATTTAGAAATCAGTTCTGGAATTGGTTGCACATTTCCTTTTGCGTCAATGCATACAAGCACAGTTGTTGCGGTTGTAATTATCTGCGTACCACGACGCAGCTCGTACTTGTGCGTAACACGAACTCGGGTCGTGCTTTCTAGTGTTGTAGTAAGAACAAGTAAATCGTCGTACTTCGCAGGCGCTTTGTACTGAATTCGTAGTTCTGATACAGCGAGAAATAATCCACTCTCTTCAAGTTCGCGATAACAACCTCCGTTACTACGAAGCAATTCAGTTCTTCCCATTTCAAACCACACCGGGTAAACCGCATGGTGCGAAACGCCCATTGGGTCGCACTCGTTGTATCTCACTTGTATTTTAATATCATTATTCATCACTATTTACCTATACAAAACGAAGAAAACACTTCACCAATGATTTCATCAGGTGTCACATGGCCAGTAATTGCACCGATAGAATTAAGAGCATCACGAAGAGTAGATGCAAGTAATTCGGGTACACAAATGTGCGAATGTGACTTCACTAAAGAATCACGAGTATTTTGCAAACTGATTTCATGTCGTGGCAATAATGCGAGGGCATCTTCTCTTGGTAGTAAACTTGATTCAAGTAGAGATGCAATCTGTTCTTGCAGTAGGGGAATACCTTCCCCGGTTAACGCACTGATTGCATCTTTGTGTGCGTTTGTATATTCTTTTTTCGTGTGCACAATAAAACGATTAACAGATTCCTTGGGTACTTCTTCATCGGGTGCAACGCACCATAGCACGAGATCTGCCTCACGTATTTTTCGGTGAGCAGTTTTTTGCATGGCGTCATTGAGTTTGTTTTGTGTTTGGTCAAACCCCGCTATGTCAACAAGTTCTGCTTCTTTATCTAAAAACAGAACGCGCTCTGTTATCGCATCACGAGTGGTGCCTTCTTCAGAAGAAACTACGACGCGTTGCGCTCCAAGTAGTGCATTAAACAAAGTTGATTTCCCTGCATTCGGATTCCCTGCAATTACAACAACCGGCAGAGAAGAAAGTGTTTTCATCGCAATCTTTCCATCAGCTATGACATCTATTTGATGTATGCAATCGGAAATAATGTCGCGCAACTCCTTGTCTTGAATTGCGACGACATCCTCCTCTTCAGTGAAATCAATACCCGCTTCGACAAGTGAGAGTATTCGAATAAGTTCTCTAGAAATAGGTTCAGTTGCTCGTGCGAGTGCGCCACTACGTAGCAACGCAGCGCCGGCAAGTTCAGCATCATTGTTTGCCGAAATTGTCGCACAGACGCCTTCGGCTGCTGAAATTGAAATGTTTCCATGCAGATATGCCCGTGCGGTAAATTCGCCTGCTTCAGCGTGGCGCCCTCCAGTGCATGCAATAAGCAATTTGAGTGCTTCGCGCACGAGGGTTTTGTTATTAGTAAGTTGTATTTCAATAGTATCTTGCCCCGAGAAGGAAGCATTTGCAGGAAATGCTCCAATAAACACAGGCAATGCTCCGCTGGGGAGTGGCAATTTTGCACGAACAAATTTTCTTGGCCTTGGTTCAATACCAAGAGTACGCAATCCTACCCAAGCACGCGGTCCAGTCGCACGAATAAGTGCGTGCGATGATCGCCCACTTGGAGAGCTGACAGCAACGTTGGTTGTTTCGTAATCCATCGTGGTTGATTGTTAATCTCGCTTTTTAAAGTTGCGTTTCTTTTCCTTGTTCTGAACTTTCTTTCGCCTTGCTTCCATAGCATCAGCCCATGCACGACCTTGTTTGTCTTTGCTTTTCTTTGCTTTGCCTACAGCTGGTCCAGTTGGTTTTGGTTCAAGTGGCATTTCGTCAATGTGTTTACGAATCCGCCTACTCTCAAGAATACCAACCGTACTTGAAGTAAGAATGTACAGCGTCAAACCCGAAGGTGCTGAATACAACATCAATGGGAACATAACAACCATCATCACACGCATAATCTTTTGTTGCGAGGCTTGTTCAGGTGTTGTTGCCATGCTCTGTGGTGACATGTATTTTTGTTGAATAAAGAATATGACACCCATTAAAAGTGGTAGGGCGTTTATTCCAGTCACGTTCCACAAAAGGAATTGTTTTGGTTCCGCAAATTTACCAAAGAAGTGATCAGCAGAACTTAAGTCTGCAAGGAATGGCCATTCGCCAATCATTTGAAAAACACCAAAGAATGCTGGCTCTTGCCTGATGTCAAACATAAAATATAACAGTGCATACAGTGCTATCCAGACCGGCATCTGTAAAAACATTGGGAGGCAACCGAGCATTTGCAATGGATTCACTCCATACTTTTGCATCAAAATCATTTGTTCGGACTGCACACGCTTTGGGTCGTCAGGATATTTTTTCTTGAGTTTGTCAATCTCTGGTTTAAGTTTTTGCATCACTTTGCCAAAGCGTTGCATGTTGATTTGTGACTTCTTTGTAATCGGATGCAGTATTGTGCGCACGATGAGCACAAGGAAAATTATTGCGAGTCCCCAATCAAAAACAACATATTGATCAAGCGTTGTTAAAACAACAGCAAGAAAATCAGCAAGCCACTGAAAAGTGCAAATGGCACACATTGAAGACATCTGATACAGCACCATGTCGCGCATGTTGAGTGCGACATAGGGTTGCTCAGAATCTAGTATCGACCGTTGCAAGGGTCCTGCGTACACATCCATAGTGAGGTCGTACGTAGCGCCTCCGGCAACGGGAGTTAACGGACTCCAGAGTCCAGTCATCACAAACTGGTTGTCATCAATTCCCATTACGCTTGAGGAAATCTCAGCGATTTTGTTTGTAATGACACGAGGCCCCTCGCCTTTGTCATTGATGTCTGGCATAACAGCAAGGGAGAAATAACGATTCGTAGAAGCGAACCAAGAAAGTTTTAGACCATCAGCTTGTGTTTCTTCAGTCGGCCAAATTGTAAGATTTTGATCCTTCGTGACATCCGTGAATTCGTATAGAAAATCATTTGATTGAATTGGCGCTGCGTGATTTGGGTCGAACTCTTCGCTGAGTTCCCATCCGAAACGGAAGCGCCTTCTGTCCATATATCTAGATCGATCAACGGTTAAACTTGTTGGTCCGTACTGGAGCCATCGCACAGTAAATTCCTGCCCAGTCAGGTTCTTGATTGATTGCGCAACGTGTAGTGCGTACCCCTCGCTCAAAGACCATGTTCGATAAATAATTGCAATGGTATTTGCATTTTCATCAATGACGGTTGCTTCGTAAGAAACGCTGTTGTCGGCTTTGCTTGTTTGTGCCCAAACACTTGAGGTAGTAAGTGAAAGTTTTTGCGAGTTGATGA
>JACNLR010000147.1 GCA_014381385.1 Planctomycetota bacterium
CGTGACCACAAAACGCAGCACTCAACGTTTCGCCGCCTATTAAACGAAATAGCAGGTTTGATGTTTTTTCAAATGTCATTACACTTTAAAACAAAAAAGGTGTCAATAAAAACACCCATAGAAGAAACAACAGGACAAGCACTCGCTAGCCCTATCACACTTGTGCCCATACTTCGTGCTGGCATAGGAATGACGGATGGGGTTTTGGGGATGATTCCAGAGGCGCGGGTCGGGCACATAGGCGTTTACAGAGACGAAGAAACAAAACTACCCGTCCCCTACTACTGTAAGGTGCCCTCAGACATTGCCAATGGTCACGTGTTACTCATTGACCCCATGTTAGCAACGGGCGGCTCCGCTTCTCACGCAGCAACAATTTTGCACGATGAATATCAGTGTAAGGAGATTCAAATGATGTGTCTTGTTGCGGCGCCAGAGGGTGTATTAAAAATGCAGGAAGAGCACCCTTACCTTGAAATTTTTACTGCCTCTTTGGATCGCTGCTTAAGCGACAGCGGATATATTCTCCCCGGTCTTGGTGATGCCGGCGACCGAATTTTTGGGACGCTTTAATTTTTTACCAGCAATACGCGCACCATGGCAGACACAACCTCAAATCTTTCAAACCCAAAATACGTTTGCAGAATACTTTTAAATGCGTCAGAGGTTTTGTTTACAAACAAGTCTCGAAAGGGATGTGTTCACACCCTTCCTTCAAAAGGGACGTGTTGGGTGTCTGGCGACCTACACGATAATCCAGCACACCTAAAGACAATTATAAATCTAGCATCACTTGATTCACCAAGCAACCACCTTGTCCTACAGGAACTTATTCATTCAGGCGACGGGTCAGGCGCCCCCGATTTAAGTTATCAAACACTCGTAAAAGTGGCAGAACTCGTCGTCGCATACCCAGACCAAGTACACCCGATTCTTGCCAATCACGAACTCTCACAAGCCCTCGAAAGACCTATTACAAAAGGAACCGGAGACCTTGTAAGCCAATTCATTCGTGGTGTTTTTGGGGTGTTTGACAATGACACTGGCATGGTTTTAAAAGCAATCAATGCGTTTATTTTTTCGATGCCCCTTGCGGTATTGTCAGAGTCTGGATTGATGTGTACGCACAGTTTGCCCGACGAAGAAAAAATGGACCTGTTTGACGAGGGCATTATCAACAGAGAAATAACAACGTCTGATATCGAAGGTATATTTGGATCCGCAAGCCAAATTGTTTGGGGGCGGGAGCACACCCAGAGGCAAGTTAACGAGCTTGCCGCCTGTTGGGGAGTAACTTTGTTTTGCGTAGGTCATGCCTATGTTCCAAAGGGAGTCGAAGTAGTCTTTCCAAACATGCTTGCGCTAAACAGCGACCATGAAAACGGCGTCGTGTTGCCCGTAGACCTAACTAACGTTTTAAACGCAGAACAAACCAAAAAATTAGCAGTGAAACTGCACCGGTCGGGCACAAACAACGATGTCTGACGATTCAACAAAACTTCCAATAACGCTCGCCCTTGAATTGTCACAACAAACAGGAAGTGTCGCGATGTGCAGTTCCAATGGAACGATAATGGAAAAGGTTGTTGATAGCGGCAACAGAGAACAAGATGATGTGATGCCGTCTATAGAAGCAATTGCACATGAACTGCACATTTTACCGAAGACAATTGATTGTGTTATCGTTTCCGTTGGGCCCGGAGGGTTTACAGGGCTTCGCTCAACAGTTGCAATTGCAAAAATGATTGCTCTTGTTTCAGGTGCAGCACTGATTCCGGTTGAAACCGCGATGAGCGTTGTTGCCAACGCAGGCTGCGAGGCGGGGACGTACCTTGTTGTTTCTGGCGTAAAACAAGATAGCTTTTGGCTTTCCACCGTTCGCGTAAACGACGAATCAATAACATGTAGTGCCGCGCTCTCAAACACTAAAGACTTATCTTCATTACTAGACGAGACAAGTGTACTTTTTGGTGATTCTTTTATTCCACAATCAGTAGTAACGATTGCCAAAGGCGAAAACGTGGTTATTCAAGAAACCAGCACAAGCGCTAAAACATTACTAGAACTTGGGTTGCGACTCTATAAAGAAAAAAAGATTCAGGCTATTGACCCCCTTAAACTCGCGCCTCTCTATCCCAGAGAACCCGAAGCAGTGCGAGTGTGGAATAAAAATCACAAAAAGGCAAAGACCGATAATTAAACTTGTGATGAAACAAATGTTCTTTTTGTTTCCCCAAACGCACCAAATTACCCCACTTGCACAAGTTGGTGTGAAGTTGCGTAGTTTTGGGGACGAATGGTTGTTTTGGTGGTTTGGGAAAGCCTGCTTGTTTTGGCAATCTCTACCGCTCCTAAGGAATACAAAAATGAACAACAAACAAAACGATGACAACGGCCTCAACAAACAAGTGTTTACAACAGGAGAGGCAGCAAAAATTTGTAACGTCTCTCAACAAACCATCATTCGGTGTTTTGATAGCGGTCGCCTGAGCGGGTTTAAGGTTCCGGGATCACGCTTTCGGCGAATCCCAAAGCCAGAACTTGTTCGATTTATGCAGCAAAATGGTATGGATATGCAGCGACTTGGTACAGGCCGAACACAGGTTCTCGTTATTGGATTAAGCGCCGCAAGTGTAGATGCTGTTATTAAGACGTATTCCGCGGGTCACAACATAAAGATTACACACGTTCAAGATGCGTGGTCCGCAGGTTTTGAAGCAAAAGAATGTAGCCCAAACCTCATCCTTATTAACCCCGTTATTTTAGGAATAGACAAACAGGTAATCCTAGATTCACTAGCCGCAAGTGGTACATGCGAGCCACTTATTGTGGAAGTTGCCGACAATTCCCAGAAAGAGTTGAATGTCTCTCAAGAAGCAACCGATTCAAAAGAAGTAATAAGACTAGCGGTACAACAACTACTTTCAGCATAAACGATACACCAAAACGCAGTAACGCAAAATTCTAAGAGAACAATAGATAGGCTCCAAATGAACCACAAAACAAGCACAAACGAACAAGTAAACACACTACTTATTGGTTCATTCCCAAAAACAACGGAATCTATCCGGGCAACGCTTGAACTTGCCGGACATTTTGTAGAGCAAATTGCATCTCTTGGAGAATTCGAAGATGCCGTTGAAAAAAACACATTCGACTTAATAATTTCAGCAACATGCTCATCTAAATTCAACACCAAAGAGCTTTTTGAGCTTGTCTCTCTTTTGTCACCCGAATCAATTGCTGTTGGGTACTCCACAAAACCCACCCCCACAAGCGTCGTCGAGTTTATTCGATTTGGCGGTGTCGATTTTTTCTGTATTCCAGAAGACCTTGGCGTTTTAAGTAGCCGCGTGGCAACAATCCTTGATCAGAAACAAAAGACAGAAGAAACAATAGAAACAGCAGAAAACAATATTCGCCTCTGCAATTCTATTAACGAAGAGTTGCGGCGGGTCTCAGACGAAAATGACTCCCTTTCGCACGAATTGGCAAACAGTCACTGTGAGTCACAAAAGAAAATCCAGCAAGCTGCCATTGCCGCCGAATTTCAAACGCTCGTAAATCAAGAATTGGAAATAGAGTCAATGCTTCGCACCGCGCTTGGTTATCTTTTGACACGAATTGGAGCAACAAACGCAGCCGTGTATTTACAAGAGGGCGATACCGACTGGGGTATCGGCGCGTACATAAACTACGACCGCCAGCCCGAACAATTCCAAACCCTTATTGACACACTTGGCCCAGCCGCCTGCCCATCTATAGCAGATGAGACTGAAGTCGCTAGATTTGTAGATGGTGAAACATTTGCAAACACAGTGGGCGCTGACACCTTAGATTTTTCTGGAAGTGAGGTCGTCACGGTGGGTTGTACATACGAGGACCGATGTATGGCTGCAATTGTATTATTCAGAGGAGATTCAAAACCCTTTGACCAGGAGTGCCTTGATACACTTGAAACAATTCAATCCATATTTGGGCACCAACTCGGAACGATTTTAAAAATACATCGCCGCGCCGAATCAAAGTGGCCAAGCGAGTCGATTGATGACGACGAGTGGAACTACGGGAAAGCCGCGTAGCGCACTTGTTGTTTTAAGAGTATCCCCCAGACACCGAGACAAGCCGTACATTTTCTCTACCAATTACGTCCCCGATTTGTTGTATGATTTTTGGTTCTACAACCACCCTTTGTTGACTGCGCAGCGTTGCGACATGTTCCGAGGTGTGTATGTGAATGACAACATCCGCAGGAGTCGCGCCAAGGGAAACTTTTGAAGCACCCGCTTGTTTTATTAACCCAGAGACCATTTCCATTTGCCCCTTGGCTCTTTCGTTTGATTCACCCTCATTAAATGTAAGCTCTATTCGTTTTGAAAGGAAGAGGGATGCGTCTTGTACAGAGGTGACTCGGTTAACTAGGAGTTGCAAATCTCCCCTAGACCGATCTACCTTTCCAACAATAATTACAACACTATCCTGTTGTAGGAGGTGAGCAAATTTTTGATACGCGTCAGAGAATATAACACACTCGATTTTTCCAACCCTGTCTTGAAGGGAAAGTATAGCCATTTTTTGACCAGCACTTCTGCCGTTGCGGATAACGGTTATGCGCACTGTTGAGAGTATTCCCCCCACAATTACCTCTCGACCATCGCTAACTTCGCGAATCGACATCACGCTGTCCGAGCACCAAGCCTCAAAATGTCCGTCGACCTCATCAAGGGGGTGCCCCGAAACATGAATGCCGAGCACATCCTTCTCGTGTTCAAGCGTCACCGGCTTTGTCCAAGGTGTTACGTTTGGAAGTGCCGCCGCGGTGTCGTTAGAATTATCGTCGCGTCCATCTTCGCCACCCCCAAACAACCCCCCCTGACCACACTCCTTGTCTTTGGCGGCAGAAGCCCCAATTGAAATTGCTTTATCTAAAACGGCAAGAAGTGCGCAGCGGCTTTCTGTCCCATGGATGGAGTCAAATGCACCACCCTTAATTAACGCGTCTATGGTTGCCCTATTTGCTGCGCGCCCACTCACTCTTGAACAAAAATCAAAAATCGACTTGTATGGCCCACCCTCTTCACGTTGCTCAACGATTGCAGAAACTGCCGCAGACCCAGCACCCTTTACCGCACTTAATCCAAAACGAATACTACCGGCGGTGTTTGTTTTTTCTTCGTTATCACCAAACACGACTGAAAACAACGCATCAGATTGATTAATATCTGGTGGACCAACAGGGAACCCAATATGCTTCGATTCTTTTGAATGATCTGGGAAGACGACACGCCTGCAATCTCCGATATACGGAGCCCAGTCCTCTGTTTTTTTTGCGGCGCTTTCAAACGTGAGGACCGCCGCCATATACTGAACTGGAAAGTAGGTTTTAAGGTATGCGGTTTGGAATGCAATAATGGAATATCCCGTTGAGTGACTTTTATTAAAGCCATACCCAGCAAACTTGAGTATCAAGTCAAAGAGGTCGTTTGCAAAAGCACTGCTTAACCCCTTTTCAACCGCGCCATCAACAAACTTCGGTCTATTTGCATTAATAACCTTGTGTTTCTTTTTGCCAATCGCCTTAATGAGTGTGTATGCCTCCCGAAGAGGGATGTCGCCAAGGGCATGTACAATTTGCATAACCTGTTCTTGGTAGACCATGATTCCGTATGTTTCTGCGGTGAAACCGTCAACGATTTCGTGTACCTTTGGAACCTGCTGCTCCCCACACTTTCGAGCGCAAAAAGTCTCAATTAAATCCATGGGTCCCGGCCTAAACAAAGCGTTGGCAGCGATTAAATCTTCAATGCGGGTCGGTTTCATTTTTTTCAACAACCGACGCATGCCCGCCGACTCAAACTGAAAAATTCCCGCAGTGTCGCCGCGCCTAAACAAATCGATAACCCTTGCATCTTCGTATTCGATTCTCTCTAAATCAAGTGGGTGCGAACAACTGCCAACCTCTTTATCTACCGCGGACCAGATTGCAGTATCCGTTAAACTTTCTGCAACAAGTTTTTTGCACAACTCAATTGTAGAAAGTGTGCGAAGACCCAAGAAATCCATCTTGAGTAAACCAATACGTTCACACGTTGGACCATCCCACTGTGTTACTATGTCCGAGGAACCGGTCGCTTTGCAGAGCGGAACAATGTTGTCCAGCGGCTCTGTCGCAATAACCACGCCAGCAGCGTGTACCCCAGCATGCCTTGCGTGGTTCTCCAACTGTTTGGCGACATCGATAATTCCCTTTGTTTCCTCAGATGCATCGCAAGCACTCTGAAAATCACTGCTCTTTTTAAGGGCATCGCCAAGGGTAATGTTTAATTCTGGAGGAATGAGATTCGCAAGGCGCTGTCCTTCTCCCGGCGTAAGCCCGTGAACCCTCGCAACATCTTTCATCGCAGCCCTTGCCTTAAGCCGACCAAACGTAATTATTTGCGCAACATGTCCGTATTTTTTACGGACAAAGTCAATAACGTCACCCCTGCCGTTTTGACAAATATCGATATCGATATCAGGGTATTCTGATCGATCAGGATCAGTAAACCGTTCAAACAGAAGCCCATACTTAACTGGACAAGCATTTGACAACCCAAGCACATACCCAACCATTGTCCCCACACCAGAACCACGTGCGTTTGCTGGAATTCCTTTTTGCCGAGCCCAATCAACAAAGTCCCACACGATTAAAAAATAAGCGCTGATGTTTTTCTCAGAAAGAGTTCCAAGTTCTCGCTCTAATCGAGCACTGATTTCATCCGTAACCCCGTCAACCCCATACCTCCAAATGAGCCCAGCCTCGCAAAGGCACGCAAGTGCATTATCGCAATCCTTTTTGAGCTCTTCTTCAGAAACATCGGTATCAACTCGCGAATCGTAGGGGTGGAGCGTAAATTTTTGGCAGTGTTCTTTGAACCATTCGGTCAAATTCCCACCACCAAAAGGTTCAACGGCCTCGGGGCCCGTTACGCGAACAACTGGCGCGTGATTTTTGTCAAGGTCTAGGGAGACGTTGCATCTGTTTGCGATAGCAGCGCTGTTAATTATTGCTTCTGGTATATCGTTAAACAGTTCCGCCATTTGCTCAGGTGATTTAACATACAACTCACGAGAGTATTGAAGTCGATCGGTATCACTTTTTAGTTTTTGCATGGAAATACAGCAGAGCGTGTCGTGTGCATTCCAATCCTCTTCCCCCAAATAATGTGCATCGTTGTCGCAAACTATCGGCAAATCAAGTTCTTTGGCAAGTTTTATGAGGAATGGATTGATTTCAAGTTGATCTTGCACGTCATGGCGTTGGAGTTCAATATAAAAACGCGGTTCGCCATTTTTATTTGGCGAGAACGTTTTTGCATGCCACATCGCTTCCTCCACAGCGTTTTGCCAGTCACCCCCATCTCCACTTTGAGCGAATTTGCAAAGATGGTATGCGATGGAACTTCCAAGGTGTCCATTAATTGCGATGATGCCGTCACTGAATTGTTCAAGAGTGTCGTGGTCCATCCTTGGTTTGTAATAAAAACCACGCAGGAAGGAATCTGAACTTAATTTTACGATGTTTTTCCAGCCCGCATTGTTTTCGGCAAGAAGAACAAGATGGAACCCACTGTCTCGAATGCCGGTTGGTTTTCTTTCTTTGCGGTCACCGATAGCAACATATGCTTCGATGCCGAGTATTGGTTTTACGCCAGCGGCTTGTGCTTTTGTGTAAAACTCAAATGCCCCGTAGAGGTTTCCATGGTCCGTAATAGCAACCGACTCCATGCCAAGTTCTTTCACCCGAGCGAGAAGCGCGTCAATCTTGTTGCCTCCATCAAGGAGCGAATACTCGCTGTGGAGGTGAAGGTGTACAAATGGGTTTTCGCTGTTTTTAGTTGTCACGAGTGCATCCTTGCGAATGTCTATGATAGCAAGCGAAAAAGTTACTATTATGGAAATTCATCATGATGCGACAAATTCAATTTAGTTCTGGAAAAACACTGTCGATGCCAGTTAGAATCGCCGCTCTCGCCTTTGGGCTTGTGCTCTTTTTACCTATTTTAGCACTACTCCTTGTCGCAGGATCTGTCGCAGGTGTTGTGTTTGCCGTCTTGTTACTTGTTCGGGTTGTGACAACAAAAATACGCTTACTTTTTGGCAAAGACGAACAAGGTCGGAAAAACGTTCGAGTTAAACGGTAGTTTCACGCTGCAATGTGTCTTGGTACGACAGGTGTAGTTGCCTCGTGAGCGACCCAACCTTGCCAGTACCAAAGGGCTGATCTTGGGTTCCAGCACCCTCTTCCGTTTGCACTGCTGCCCTGACTCCAATTACCGGCAGTACACCCCAACTTGAGTTAGTAAGAAATACCTCGTCTGCACCAAGGACATCGTCAAAAGACAACGGTTGTTTACTCGTCCCAACACCAAGTTCCTGCGCTATTTCAATAACGACTTCTCGGGTAATACCCGGCAACACTGCAGACGGTTCGTCACTTTCGCCCTCTTCGCCCCTTGCGGCCGGCGTTAGAAGCGTGCCATTTCGGACGATAAATATATTGCTAACGCAGCCACCCGTAACAGTTGCACTTGGGGTTAACCACAGCGCCTCTCCACATTGTTGCATTGCAGCCATTTGCAAATTTAACAACCTTGACCAGTAATGTAACGTTTTGTGCCCAGCCGAAAACTCGAATGGATTTACCCGACCACTTGCGATTGAAACCACGACACCATTTTCAAAAAAAGCATCTGGATATCGAGTGGGCGGCTGTGTCTGGATGACAATCGTTGGATCCCCACCCCCACTTTCCCCAGTTTGTTGCAAGAGGTTCAGGTCGCCACCCGTAATAGTTAAACGCAACCGCGCCTCTTCTTGACCATTCTCTTCAAGCGTTAATTGCAGCGCGTCTACGAGAGGGTCAACTTGCAGTTTTTCAGTAAGGCGCAGGGCCGAAGCTGACCGCGCAATTCTTTCCATGTGGTCTTGCGCACGGAAAACACTACCGTTTTTTGCACACATTGTTTCAAACAATCCCACACCGTGTTGAAACCCAGCATCAAACACGCTGATTTTTGCATTTTTATCATCAACAAACGTACCGTTTATCCAAACCTTCATTGAATCCACACTCCCGTGATTAAAAGTGGGTCTGATTCGGTCGCACAAATAATTCGCAGTCCCGCAATTTGTTCGTTGTTAATCTGAAAAACCGCGACGTGCGTTGCGCTGCCATCCCCATGCTCGCCGTTATCGCCTTGGGTTACAAGGACATCAAAGACTCCTCCATGCTTTGATGATTGTAAAGAAACTGCCTCCAAAGAATGTAGAAGTGTTGGGGCCAGAACGGAGTTTGTAACGAGCGTATCCAAAGCCGACGGATTGTTCTCTAAGAGTGGAACGAGTTTTGTTACCTCTTCTTGAATGTGGGTAACAACTTTTGACTCGGCCCTCGCAGACCACCACGAAAAGCCGGCGGCAAAAAGGAGAATCACAACCGGAACAATGAATTTCCTCACATTATTTTGCATTTGTGTCAAGCGTCTTTGTTCGTAGAATTTTTGCGCGTTCTAACAATTTTTCTGGGTTGTCCCTTGGTTGTTCAAGATCAAAGTGCCAGAGTGTGTTTGATTCTAAATTAACCGGCGCAACATCCGATACAAAATCTACAAATGGCGCGTCCCACATTGGTCGCTGCGTCCAAGCGGCTGTCATAATTGGCTCAAAGTTTTCCAGAGCAAGCCGAATGTCATATTCGCCATAATATGTAAACTCAAAAGTAACGGGCGTTCTACCAACCTCACGGTCGTTTACCCAGACAAGCGCCCCAGATGGATTGCTTGTAATTTCTATTTTACGCTTTACACACCCAGCGAGTGCGGTGAACGATAGAAAGAGTAGTAACACAATTCTCATGGTGTTGGATTATAGAGAGTGAGCCTTGGAAAGAGCCAATTTAATCAAATTCATCACCACGGAAAGTTGATGCAAGGTAATGTTTTCGCACCACATCATCGTTGATGATAGTTTTTGGGTCTCCATCCATAAGGTTTTTTCCATCGTCAATAATGTATGCCCTGTCGCAAATATGCAAGGTCTGCTGGACTGCATGGTCGGTTACAAGAATTGCAATGCCCGAATCCGCCAACTTTTTCACCTCTGTTTGTACGTCCTCCACCGTGTGTGGATCCACAGCAGCAAAGGGCTCATCTAACAAGATAAGCTTTGGTCTAGTAATGAGCGATCGTGCAATTTCAAGCCGCCTTCGTTCCCCACCACTGCACGTTTTTGCGAGTTGGTCTCGCTTGTGTTCAAGGTGAAACTGTTCAAGGAGTTCGTTGCACCGTTTTTTTTGAATACCCTTTGGTATGGGAAGTGTTTCAAGAATAGTCAACAGGTTATCTTCGCACGTCATTCCACGAAAAACACTTGGTTCTTGCGCTAAATAGCCCATACCACGCCTTGCGTGTTGGTACATCGGAAGATACGTTACATCTTCACCGTCAAACAACACCTTGCCGCCCTCTGGCGCAATCATGCCTATCATCATTCGAAATGAAGTTGTTTTTCCCGCGCCATTTGGGCCAAGTAACCCAACTATCTCCCCCTCGTTTATTTCAAGTGTAACTTGATTGACGACCTTACGCCCTGCGTAACTTTTTACTAAATTTGTAGCAGAAAGTAAGGGCACTCTTATACCTCGCCACCAAGGTCATCCGCTTCTTCCAACTCTTCAACTTTTACTCTCTTTGCGAGGGGCGTCCAATTTTCTGGGTAGAAATGGTGTGCAAGTGTGCCGATTATTAAGTGCATATCTTTGTAAACATAATCATCAAGGAGGATGGGTTCGTCATCTTCAACGATGACCTTTGCAGTCCAAGTAGTTCTTGGTTTCCCGGTTTTTGAAATCCACCGCTCCATGTCAATGTCTTTAATCTGCTCTGAAGTCCATGTCCCTTCGGGCGTTGTTAGCGTGCCGTTATCTTCAAGAAGATATGCATTCGCCCTTTTTGACATTTTTAAATAACCCCAAATGTAATAAAATCCAAATGGAAGACAGAGGATAAATAACCACTGCATAGGGCGGTCGAACTTGCTTGGCCGAGTTACGCTTCCGTATTCGTTTAAATATCCTTCGAGTAGAGACGTTGCTTTTTGTTGCGACTCTTGTCCCTCCCCAGAAAGCGCACTCCCAAACACGGTAAGTGCATCGCCCCACTCTTGGTCGAGGCCATCATCTTCTTCAACAGCAACCAGAAGCGCTACCACTGCACGGTCACGCTCTTGTGACCCCGCAGCATCGCCAAGACCCCGCTGTACAAACTCCCGAAGGAGCTCAGCCCTATTGGCGGCCGTAATGGCGTTTGGAATGACTACTACATAATCCCAAATACCCCACACCCCAAGAACAAGGCACACGATAGCCGTGATAATTGTTTTGAGCCAGTATCGAGTTGCGAGCGTTGTTGTAATTGCCAATGGATAATCTCCTTTGCTATTGAATCCTACACTGTCTTGGCTTGGAGTGTTTGGCAAAGAACGATTGCTGCTTTGTATAACCCAGCATGGGTAGGTACTGCTGGAATGTGTGCCAGTACATAATCCAGTTGCCTTAGCGGAGTGCTCTGTGTATTCATTTTGCTAAGAACATGGTCCCCAAGTTCATCGATTGCATGGTCGAACCAAGCGCATGTCGGCTTTTCTGCGTTGGCTGGCTCCTCTATTTGAACACGAACCATGACACCGCTCCCAAGCGACACGATTGGGCAGAGCCCCAGACTTGTCGTAGGCTCTCTGCAAAGAACAATGGCGGAGATGTTGTTTGCATGAAGACTGTTTGAAATAATTCCAGCATCCCTCCCAACAAGAGGCGGGCGTATCAAGTATCTTCCTCCACTACTTACCTCATCAGCGAGTTCCATGGAATTAATAATTTGAACGCGCTTGCCATTTTTAGCGGCTTCATACATGGACTGGCGCGCATCAGAAAGTTCTTCTAGGCTGCTAGTAAGTTTCTCCCAATTTTCAGAGGATCGAGCTGCTTCAACTTTTCCGCTTGAAATTGATTCTTTTTTAAACCAAGGGTCTGTTTTTTTTCGTGGCATAAATTTACGTTGCGTAATGCTCTCGCACTTCATCGGCAAGAACGCTGTTACCAAACCACAACTTAACTGGCCCGCCCGGCTGAAGGTGCACAAGGATCGGCGCACCTGCGGAAATAAGAAAGACGCTTTGTTCTTGTGTTTCGCCATCATTCATGAGGGCGGTAATTAAACTCGCAAGTATTTGTTCGTCGCCTGCTTCAAAAAGAAGCGGGTCCCTTGTGTTGAGTTTGATGGTTGCAGAAGCGTCAAATTCTTGCCAGAGCTCATCTTCCGCCATGCTAAAGGCAACCGCGTCAAAAATAGAACGCCACTTTCTACATGGCAAGAGAACTGTTTGCCCTTGGTGAATTTTTCGAACGCTTTCTATTGCTGCGGTTACGAGGGTATCGCCATCAACCGTCATGCAGTCCCACTCAGGGTCGCAGGAATCTCCATCAATGCATAAACAATCCCGAACATCGGCACTATCTGGGCGCATTTCTAGGTGGGCGCAGTCGTCACCCTCTTGGGTTGTGGCTATGCCAAACTCACGCAGTAGGTCGCTTATTTCTTGTTCAGGGAGAAAATCCAAAAATCTATTCCAATCAATTCGTGTGTGATGTATGCGTATTCAATACGATAGTGGCTACTATTGCAAGTGATGTCTATTTCTACCATACTTTTTGTTTGTACGGGCAACACGTGTCGAAGCCCAATGGCCGAAGGTCTTGCCCAAAAATGGCTAGATGACAACGGTTTTAGTGATTGGATGGCGGTTTCGGCTGGTGTTTTTGCTTTCGAGGGTAGCCCCACAAGCGAAGAGACTCTCGAGGCACTTTCAAAACAGGGAATTACCTATGAAGGAACAAGCAAGCCGCTTAACCGGCAGATGGCACATTCTGCAAAGGTGGTGCTTTGTATGTCTTCAGGACACCTTGCCGCCGTACATCAGTTTACGGAAAACGCTGCACTGCTCGATCCCAACGGCGACATTCCTGACCCTATTGGCCAAGACCAATCCGTGTACGATGCGCTTGCTGTTCAAATGCAATCATTACTCGCAACAAAATTACGTTCACTAACAGGCGAAGGAGTTTAGATGTCTTTTGAAGTTGGAACAATCGCGATAGGCTCAGACCACCGTGCTCGTGAAATTGTGGACGCTCTTGCTGCGCACTTGGAACTCCAAGGCTGGGTGGTACACAAACGGTATGGAGGGAACGCCGACTCGGTGGACTATCCATGTATAGCAGACGAGGTTGCAAAAGAAATTACATCGGGCAACGCAGTCTGTGGCGTATTAATTTGCGGTTCTGGCATTGGCATGTCTATGGCGGCAAATAAAACAGATGGCATCAGAGCCGCACTTGTACACGAACCAGTTGCGGCAGAAATGAGTCGAAAACACAACGACGCCAACGTCCTGTGCATGGCGGCAGATGGCCCACTAGATAGCGACTACAACACAATCTTGGATACATGGCTCACGACCGACTTCGAAGGCGGCCGCCACCAACGCCGCGTCTCCCTCATGCGCTAGCCCCACCCCCCCTAAAAACCGCTGTTTGGGGAAGTTTTTGTTTTATAACTTGCTTTTGGTGGCGTAGTACTTCGTAATCGTGCTTGGAGAATAAAAAAATGAATCGAATACACACCATCACAATTTCAATAGTTGCAGCTTTTGCAAGCACACTATCATTTGGAGACTTGCCAACGCCGCCCAGGGGTCCAATTCCTGAAGTTAAGGCTGTGTCAACAGGCGCGGTTGAAATGCCGGTGTGGCGGGGCCCAGCTATCGACGATGGTATGTATCCAAAGTCCCCATCAAGTTTGCCAACAGACCTACCTGCGCCAATGCCAAACCCAGATACCATGGCGACCAAAGACGCACCCTCTGGCGACGCATACACGCATAATTTACAAACGGGCGAAACGCGGGTTCTACCAATGCGGTATTTGGGATCGGGCGAAGAGGGTGGAAGTGAAAACACGCAGTTTGCAGGCATCTTTGGTGAAATTATTGGAGAAGGTGGACACCGCACGTATCAAGACCTTGAGCTTGTAAACAGCCCGAGTACGTATCCAAGAAGTACAGCATGTCGCATTCGAATGCAGTACACCGACACGGATGGCCTTGCATGGCAATTTGTAGGCTCTGCGCACTTGATCGACGCAGAAACACTTTTAACGGCAGGTCACTGTGTATACACAGACCAATTTGTAGACAGCGGCGGTACGACGAGAGTGGTTAACGATTGGGTTGACTGGATTAAAGTGTATCCAGGAAGTCACCAAGGAACAGATCACTGGGGAATGGCGGATGCTACCTACGTAGGAGCCTTTGCAGGTTGGACGGATGACGATGATTTTGATTGGGACATCGGAGTTATTCGGATCAATCGTGCGGTTGGCATGCTTGCAGGTTGGACAGGTTGGCGATGGGGAGATAGTTGTTCAACAATTCGAAGCCGAACCTATCACAACTTTTCTTTTCCATCAGCCTCTTGTGGCGCAAATGATTCTGACGGCAACCCGCTTCACAACGGTGCAGATATGTATTACCGATATGGACAATACGACTCTTGCCCAGGAAACCAACTTCACATCGACACAACAGCGGGTTGTTTTACGACTAGCCACGGCGGTATGAGTGGGAGTGGGTACTACTTTATTGATGGAGACGGAGATCGGCTTGTGCATGCCCAACACTCCAACGGCAACGGTTCAACAAGTTCAAACAGCGCAAAAATATGGGAAAACATGTCCGACTATTTAGTGGATACGTTTGTTCCCGGATCTCGCGGCTCTACCTTTGATCTTCAGTCCATGTGGTTACGTAGCGAGGTAGGGAATACAGAGCCAACAACATACGACGCAGGCGACACGGTCTCGGACATGAAATTCACTTCTGCGAATGCCACAAACGGATCTGATAGCGGCACGTGGTACGTAGACTTTTACGTTTCCACTGACGATACGATTAACACAAGCGACACCTATATAGAACAACAATCGTTTACGTGGGATTACGATCCGATGGATGAGGTAAATGTTGGACTCGGCGACTTCGACTTGCCTGTTGGCCTTGAAACCGGAACCTATTACCTTGGCGTTCGGTTTGACGGCGGTTCAGATTCCTCAAGTTGGAACAATGAAACGAGCGGGTGGGACGCGTACGAAATTTTTGTGAATGATGTGACAGACGGCGAAGCTGTTTCCGTATCTTTTACTGGCGACACACTTATTTGGGGTGATGATGATCTGAGCTTTGCAGCGACAGTAACAAACAACGGCGCTCAGTCTAGCACGGCGATTATTCAGTTGTATGCTTCAACAAATCAAACAATAACAACCTCAGACCACTACCTCGGTTCCTTCTATAGAACCCTCCCCGGAAATGACTCCGTTGATATTGATCAGGGTATAAACATTCCAGCAGCCCTTCCGGACGACGCGTATTACTTGGGAATAATTGTTAATACGGTTACGTACTTAGATATAGATTCTTCAAACAATGCAATGGCATCGTCTTATCCATTTACAAAAGTAACCGCACCAAGCAATGACGCTTGTTCAGACGCCGTTTCAATCTACTTGGGCGATACAGCGTTTACGAACCTATATGCAACGACCGACGGTGTAGCGCACCCCGAATGCGAAGTTGCTGGTGATGGTGGTGTGACTGAACACGATGTTTGGTACACCTTTGTACCACCAGTTTCTGGCGTGTTAACAGTAAGTACTTGCGACCAGGTTGATTATGACTCAGATGTAGTTCTTTATCAAGGCGACTGTGGAAACCTCAACTTTGTTGCCTGCAACGACGATGGAACCGGCTGCTCTGGCTACTCTTCTCACCTCGAGGCGCCTGTTCAGCAGGGCGGGAATTATGTCCTACGAATCGGCGGCTGGAACTATTCCTATTGGGGTTCTGGCACGGTTACGGTTTCTATGGAAACAAGTAGCAATGGCGATGTAAATGGTGACGGCGAGATCGATGTAAATGACCTATTGATTCTCATCGCGTCTTGGGGCTCCGACGGGAGCAATGGAACAGACTTAAATGGAGACGGAATTGTCGATGTGAACGACGCCCTCATTTTGATTGCAAACTGGGGATAAATTAACCCGCGGTTTGTTTATTACACAGACTCAGCAAGTTGTGTGAGGAGTCGAACACCCCAACCAGTGGGTCCAGTGCAGTACAAACCACGGTCACGCTCAACACTGCTGACTCCGGCAATATCGATATGTGCCCAAGGGATGTCCTCATCGACAAAGAAACTCAAGAAAGCAGCGCCCTGAATGGGGTGCGCACCACGCGCTGGGGCTGAATTGTGCAAATCAGCATGTTTTGCTCGCATGTAATCTCGGTGGTCTTCCCAAAGCGGAAGTTCCCAAACACGTTCTCCACTGTCTATTGCTGCGTTTTCAATTTGTTTTTTTAGCGCAGAATCGTTGCACCACAATCCTGCACAGAACGACCCAAGGGCAACAACCACCCCACCAGTGAGCGTAGCCATGTCAACTATCTTGGTTGGTTTTACTTTTTTGCAAGCCCACGCTAAACCGTCTGCAAGCACAAGCCGACCCTCAGCATCGGTGTTGGTCACCTCAACCGTTACGCCGTTGTACATTTCAATAATGTCGTCTGGTCGATAGGCATTGCTCGAAACCATGTTTTCTGCGCACGGCAATATTGCCGTAACTTTAGTTGGCACATTCAGGTTTGCAATTGCTTCCATTGCGCCAAGCACGCCCATGCCACCATTTTTGTCGTATTTCATCCCCTTCATGCCGTTGCTTATCTTTAACGAGTACCCTCCAGTGTCGTACGTGATAGTTTTACCCACGAGGCAAAGGTGTTCTTTTGAAGCAGTCTTCTTTGGGTTGTGCTCAAGGATAATCATGCACGGCTTTTCGTCAGAACCCATGCCCACATTCACGATTCCATTGAGGCCAAGTTCTATTGCTTGAGCGTACGATATTACCCTGCACTTTAGCCCACATTTTTTTGCAATTTTTTTTGCTTCCTTCGCCATCCATGGCGGATTGCAAATGTTTGGTGGCGTTGCCGCAACCCTTCTAGCGTCGTTCACAGCGTTTCCAAGAATGAGTCCCCGCCTTAGTCCACAGGCAACTTCTTTAGAAGAACTTGTGAGAGAAAGCGACCCAAATTTCGTCGAGCGCTTTGTCGCAGAGCCATCAAACTCATCAACGCGCCAATTTGCAATCGTCATGCCCTCCCCAACGAGTTGCCCGATTTCCTCTTCTTTCGCCACACCGCGAGGTATCGTAAGTTGTAGTTGCAATTCTGCAGAACGTAATTTAGCTTTTCCAAGCGCCCGAACAATCGACCCACCGATATCTCGAAGATCATCGCGCTTTACTTCGCCCTTTTTACCAAGACCAACGAACAACACAGACCCAACGCGTGAAGTCTCGCCCCGTTTGCCAGAGAAATTGTGACCAGAAAGAGCTTCTGTACATTCTGATTTGAAGTGTGCTAGTGCTGTTGGTATACGAGAAGCATCTTGCCAAATGCCAAGAATGTAAGTCTTTGACCGAGCACTACGAATTTGTATAGACATAAACATGCGTTACACCCTACCATGAACGACATGAATGCTGTTCACCGAGTCTTAGATGCGAACATTAACCGTGCCTCAGAGGGCATGCGTGTACTCGAAGATATCGCTCGCTTTGTGCTTGAAAACCAAACTCTTTGTAAATCCATAAAGCAATGTAGGCACGCTCTACGTACGCAAACTCCAAACGTAACGTCGCGAGACACTGCCGGCGACGTTGGGACAACAGTTTCAACACCCCAAGAAACCGAAAGGAAATCGCTCCACGATGTTGCGATCGCAGCGGGTAATCGGTGCGCCGAGGCGCTGCGTGTTGTTGAAGAGTTTTTAAAAATAGCAAGTACGCCAAACAATGTTGAATCAATTCGGTACGAAATGTACGACCTCGCTAGCGAGGTGGTTCTGCTTCTTGGTGGCGCAACTAAAAAACAATGGAACTTGTGTTTTGTGATGACAAAAGACGACTGTGCGCTCGCTTGGCAGGACACGCTTGCTCAAGCATGTGTTTCTGGGTGCGATTGTGTACAGGTACGCGAAAAAGAAATGGAGACCGGACCACTTATTCGACATGTGCTTGAAGTGAAAAAAATTGCCAGCAAGTACGACGCGCAAGTAATTGTAAACGACCGTGTTGATGTACAGCTTGCTTCTGGCATCTGTGGAGTGCATTTAGGTCAAGGCGACATGTCTATTGAGCAAGCAAGAAAACTTTGTGGCTCCCAGTGTATTATTGGAGCAACTGCGCACTCAACGGAACAACTGAACAATGCAATTCGTTTTGGTGCGGACTATGTTGGCGTTGGTTCAATGTTTGCTTCAACAACAAAACCAGATGCACGTATAGCTTCGCTTGGACTGTTAAAAAATGCGTTGGCATATTGCCACCTCGCAATCGGCGGGATTACAACAACGAATGCGCAAGAACTTTATGCCGCTGGTTGTAAGGGCATCGCAGTTAGCGCTGCAATTGCGCATTCTCAAACACCAGAAAAAGTAGTAACAGACTTACTCCAGCAAAAGGCACAGTTTGTATGATTCTTGCCACCGCTGAGCACCACGGCGTTGTTTCGACAACCCTTACAACGTTTATCTCTCTACTTACATTTGCAACGGTGATTGGTGTGTTTGCTAAATTTATAAAAGTTCCATACACAATAACCCTTGTTCTTGCGGGGTTAGTTGTTGCAGTATTGGGCGCGGCGCCAGGTGGTGTGGTGATCACACAAGAACTTATTCTTGTGTTGCTTCTTCCTCCGCTGTTGTTTCAGGCGGGACTTCACCTTGACCTAGAGTTGCTTCAGAAGAAAGCCGTACCGGTCATCATTCTCGCTATACCGGGCGTGCTTGTCTCGATGGTGTTTGTGGCAATAGCGGTGCGCCCATTTGTTGGTGATTATGCGTGGCTTCCCGCGTTACTGTTCGGCGCAATGCTTGCCCCCACAGACCCTATTTCGGTGATGGCAACTTTAAAAACAGCAAAAGCTCCAAGCAGACTCAAAACTCTTATCGAGGGCGAGAGTTTGTTTAATGACGGAACAGGGGTTGTGTTATTTTTAATCTTACTTGCAGCTGTTTTTCCAACAGGCGATCACGAAGGCTCGTTATCGATAGTAGATGGCGTAATGCAATTTGTAAAAGTTGCGGGTATGGGCA